>JAQICU010000106.1 GCA_027858325.1 Candidatus Cloacimonadota bacterium | reverse complement strand
GAATCTTTCGATAAAACCGTTATTTTTCATTTCCACATCCTTATGAATCTTAAGTTTTAACTTTTTCAAGTTTTAATAAAGAATTTAATGTGTCAAACAAAAAGCTTGTAAGAATTTGTATAGTTAGATTTATGACTTATAAATAATTTAAAGAAGAGTTAAGGAGCTAAATATGAAGAAGTTACTAATTTTGGGTAATGAAGCTATCGGTCAAGGTGCTCTGGATGCTGGGTTATCAGGTGCTTATGGCTATCCTGGAACTCCCTCTACCGAGATAATTGAGTATATTCAAAGGAGTCCGGACGCTAAAGAAAGAGGCGTACACAGAACCTGGTCTGCCAATGAAAAAACGGCAATGGAAGCAGCACTGGGGATGTCATATGCCGGCAAAAGAACAATTGTAACAATGAAACATGTTGGACTAAATGTGGCAGCAGATGCATATGTGAATTCTGCACTAACAGGTGCAAATGGTGGTGTCATTGTAGCAGTCGCGGATGATCCATCCATGCATTCTTCCCAGAACGAACAAGATTCCCGATTTTATGCGAAATTTGCTTTGATGCCTGCTTATGAACCATCTAATCAACAAGAAGCTTATGATATGCCAAAGTTAGCTTATGAAATTTCTGAAAAATATCATTTACCTGTAATGTTACGTTTAACAACCAGACTTGCTCATTCCAGAGCAGGTGTTGAGATAAGTGAAGTTTTAGAAGAAAATAAGATGCATCTGCCAAGTGTGAAAGATCAATTCATGTTATTGCCAGCTTTTGCTAGAAGGAAATATAAACATTTATTAGAAATTCAAACAGATCTGGAAAGAGAATCTGAAGTTTCACAATTTAATCAATATATAGAAGGTTCTGATAAAAGTAAGGGTGTCATTGCTTGCGGTTTAGCGTATAATTATTTGATGGAAAATTTTGACAAGTGTGAGTATCCAATTCTAAAGATCTGTCAATATCCGCTTCCCAGAAAGCAAATCCAAAGAATTTTAAGTGAATGTAATGAAATTCTAATTTTAGAAGAAGGTATGCCAATTGTAGAAGAAATGTTAAATGGATTTTTGGGAAATCCGAAAATTCACGGAAGATTGGATGGGACACTGGTAAGGGATGGTGAACTAAATCCAAAGAAAGTGAGAAAAGCTCTTGGACTTCCTGAACTTTCAAGTAAAGAGATTCCTGAAGTCGTAGCAGGAAGACCTCCAGCACTTTGTCTTGGTTGTCCTCACACAGATGCTTACAAAGCACTTAATGAAGCCTTAAAAGAATATGGCAAAGGTCATGTGTTTTCCGATATCGGATGCTATACTTTGGGCTATTTACCACCGCATAATGCAATCGATACTTGCGTTGATATGGGTGCTTCAATCACAATGGCTGTTGGTGCTGCTGATGCTGGATTCTATCCATCTATAGCAGCAATTGGAGATTCTACTTTCGGACACTCCGGAATTACTGGACTTCTGGATGCAGTAACTCAGAAATCTAATGTTGTTATCATAATAATGGATAACGATATTACCGCAATGACAGGGATGCAGGATTCTCAGGTAAATGGCAGAATAGAGCAGATCTGTGAAGGTGTTGGTGTGGAAAAAGAACACATAAGGATTATTAATCCACTTTCAAAATATCACGAAGAAAATGTGAATGTTTACAAAGAGGAGATATCTTATAATGGTGTATCTGTAGTCATCCCTCGCAGACCATGCATTCACGTTTATGCAAAGAAGAAAAGATAAAATTAAACATAATGGCACAGAGAATACAGTGAGCACAGAGAAAATTTAATTTTTTTGAGAGTGTCTTTGTGTCTTAATTACCATGCAAAGGAGAAAATATGAAAAAAGATATAATTCTTGCTGGAGTTGGTGGTCAAGGAATCCTTTCTATCGCTGCTATTATTGGTGCAGCGGCAATCGAAAGTGATCACCATTTGAAACAAGCAGAAGTTCATGGGATGAGCCAGAGAGGAGGTGATGTTCAATCTCACCTTAGAATTTCGGATAAACCTATCTATTCTGATCTTATTCCAAGTGGTGGAGCAGATTTGATAATTAGTGTGGAACCGATGGAATCTTTGCGCTATTTACCTTATCTTTCCGAAACTGGTTGGTTGATCACAAATACAAATGCTTTAGTAAATATTCCAAATTATCCTGATTATGATGAATTAATGCAAACTATAAAATCATTTCAAAATCATATCGCTTTAGATGCCGATAAAATTGCGAAAGATATTGGCTCTCAACGTTCTATGAATATGGTCGTATTAGGTGCTGCGTCAAC
>JAQICU010000053.1 GCA_027858325.1 Candidatus Cloacimonadota bacterium | reverse complement strand
AAGATATCCGCCGTAAGCAACTGTAATAATAATATCCGGACCGATCTCTAATATTGTATTTACTGTTTCAAGTGAATTTACATCTTCCGGTTGGATACTTGGAATTCTCAATTGTTGTGCTGCCAATTTAACTTGTGTTGGTTGTGGTATTTTGTTTCTACCTTTGGGGCGATCCGGTTGGGTGATGCAAAGTTGTGGTTTAAATCTGGTTTTTGCTAATGCTTTTAAAGTGGGAACTGCAAACTCCGGCGTTCCTATAAAAACTATTTTCTCTATTTTCATATTAAATACTAAAGCAATAATTCCCCTATATTTTTACCATTTTTATCTGTTGTGCTCTGCAGATCATGTAATTTTTTCTTTAAGAAAATACGTTTTAGTTTAGGAACTCTATCAATGAAAAGAATACCGTCTAGGTGATCGTATTCATGTTGCAGTGCCTTTGCAAACAGACCATCAGTTTCATAACGAACCTTCTTGCCTTTCTCGTTCAATCCTTCAATAATGACTCTTTTTGCCCGTTGCACCGGTTCAAAAATTCCAGGTAAACTCAGGCATCCTTCATCTGATTCTACTTCTCCCTGGAATTCTTTGAATTCGGGGTTAACTAAAACCAGCGGATCCTTCTTACTCTCATCATTAAACCAGAATGGATCTACAACGAAGATACGAAGTGATCTGCCAACTTGTGGGGCTGCCAGACCTACTCCGTCTTTTTCATACATTGTAAAAACTAGATCATCAATAAAATTTTTGATCTCAACCGTAAATTCAGTTACAGGTTCTGCAACTTTGCGTAGTGTTTTATCACCGTATAATCTAATATGTAAACTATTTGGCTTTCGGCTTTTCATCGTTAACTATACCTGCAATTGCAGATCTTTGGAATTCGATCTTGGTGCCGGTTGTATCATCAACCCGTATCAAAATAGTGTTTTTATCTTTTTTAATATTCACGATCTTTCCGATCATTCCAGCATTCGTAATAACTTCATCATTAATTTTTAAATTATCAATTAAGATCTGTTGAGCTTTCTGTCTTTTGCGTTGAGGACGTATAATTAAAAAATAAAGTATCACAAACATTAGAATAAATGGTAAAAATTGTGCTATTGGATTAGGCTTTGCTGCGCCTCCGGCTGCTTGTGTTCCCGCTTGTAGTATAATACTAAACATAATTTATCTCCTTTTATTTATTTAAAGTTAAAATTGCTAATTGCTGTAATGCGTCAAGTGATAAGGAAATAAGGAACTAAATTCTTATTGTTTGAAGTGCGCTGTGGAATCAGAAGATCCCGCCCAGACAGACCAACCAAAGTTTGAATCGGAACGATTCAGGACAAAACCACAGCGAGACTGAGCTGCCGAGAACAATTAAAAAAAGTTCGCAATAACTCTATGCACATGTCTCACCTTTTTTCTTTTCAATTTGCGAAATCAAAACTGCAAATTTTTAATACATCTGTCAATCAGTTAATAAAATATAGTTCAAAACTCCCAGCAAATGTATCCTTCTCCTGTTACAAAACCGCGATGATCCTTTTTAATCTTAATTCCGGGAGAATAATTTTGTCCAATCTGACTAACTATAATTTCACAAAAGGTAAACTGCATATCATCATTGAAGAAGGAATTTGTATAAATATTCAAAGACTCATTTCTGAGTATTCTACTGTCGATCACCCAGCAAATTCCCAGCCATTCATCTTTTTTATATAAAGCATGAGTAACATCCAGTCCGGTACGAATATAAGTATCGAAGTGTACTCCACCTGATATCCGGTTCACTTCAGAGCTGCTCAGATCAAGTTCAAATCCGGTATTTGCTGACCAATATTTTTTGGAATTATAAGCAATTTTGAATTGGTTGGTTTTCCCTTTGTGCAGTGTGCTACTCCAGAATATTCTTCTACCTCGGTATCTTATATCGAAATCTCCAAACATTACATTTTGGAATTCACCAATATGTACAAAATTGAACTTTTTATAATTATAATTCATTCGCCAATTAAGCCGATGCTTATGTGATAAGGCTTTATAAGCCGACAATGATCCTGAAAAGTTATTGAGATAATAATAAATATTGGAATTGTAGAATTCTGTTTCTTCATTATTAAGAGAGTAACTTCTGAATCCTGAATTGAATAAAAAATTATTAGAGATCAGAATAGAATTTGTGAACAAGAAATTCTGTAATCCATTCTCCTTATTAAAATCACCTATTAGGTTGCCGCTAAATCTTCTTCCCTGTTTCGATATGGAGACATAGTAATTACTATTTTCTTCAGTTTGATTCCAGACAGCATTACCGTTCCAGTTATCATAATTCAGGTTGATCCTATTTCTGCTTCGTCCTGCGTCTTCCCGGTTATGCTGCAAACCAATTGTTCCCTTATCAAAATATCTATCAAGTGCAAATTGATAATCAATATCACGTTCATATTGTTCGCGGTCAACATAGAGATGATATTTTTGGTAATTTATTTCTGCAGAGGTAAAAGCGTGATCTTCAAAATAATTTTCCTGCTGGAAATAGAGTGTATTTTCAATTTCCAATCTATGAAATTGAGTCGATATTCCTTTATCGGTGATTTGTCCTTCTTCAAAATATGATACTTCTTTTCCTGCGATTTCCCGGTCCAATTTAAAAGATTGCGGCAGGTTGATCTTGAAACTTTCCGAAGAACTCCATGCACTATTAATTATTCCGGAAGTAATTCCATAAATGTTTTTTAATGGGTAATTAAGTATGGAATCTGCGGTGTTTAAAGCTGCCTCTCCTGTTATTTGAGTGATCTCATTTCTTAATTGAACTTTTTCAAAGTTGTTCATCTGCTCAATATCAGAGTGAGGATCTTGAGAGAAATATAAACTACTTATAGCTGGATAATATGGTTTGAATTTTTCGGTTGTATAAATTCTATTTTGAGATGGATTGAAATCGAATATCCCACTTTCTGCTGTCGCAAACAAACCAGTAGAATTCAACACATCAAATTCAACTATTCTATTGTTGAAGATAATGAATCCCTGATCGTGTTTAGGAAAGAACTCAATAAAGTTTGATCTTTCATACTTGGAAGAAAGGTATCCGAACCAGCCATCATCAACAAGATTCAAAGTTATATCAATTGGTTTTTCAGCTCGGAATATGTCTTCATTCCCAATTTTGAAAAAGGTTACATTTTTAGCAGATAAATACTCAACTTCATTAAATTTATTTTTATGAAAGATCGCAATATCAGCATCACTTGATACATTCTCACATTTCCAAACTGAATCAGCTAAGATTATATAATCTTTCCAATTATTATATTGATCTTCAATAATTCTGGCATTCACATTACCATTTGAATTTGCTTCGATCTTTGAATCATAAATTTGATCTTCTCCAATTTGATTCGGAATAAATATTGATATAAATTTATTTTCTTTACAGGCAGGCAGTTTTGCTTCCAGAATTTGATGTTCATTATTAAAGACACTTTTTGTATGCAATCCTGTTTTTTGAGAGAGCAACATTGCATTATCATCCCTAGAAACGAATTCTACATCAAGGCAGCTATTTTCTTGAACCCATTTTGCACTTGTTGTATTTGTTATCTCAAACGTTCCCAAACCATGCCAGGGAATTGAATATATTTTCTTTCTATCAGATTCAAATTCATCCAGCACAATAAAATATTTCTGGTTAGCAAACCAGATCGAACGTGTTATATCTGCTCCTCTGTAATTTGATCTTATCACCGATGCAGAAATTTGTTCAGAACCAAAATAATCATACATTTCAACATTTAGCTCATCTCCCCAAACGGGATTTAGATTAGGTCCCAGTCCGTTTACTAAAGGGATATTGTGAGCTTGAGCAGATGTAAACCAGCTTCTATTCACATTATTAACACCCTTTATGCCGTAACCGGAATCAATAAGGAAATCTTTATTAAATGCAGATAATGTAAATACTCCGGGCTCAAAGTGATCGTGATGAGTATCATTTTTTTTGTCTGGTTCACCCAGAAAAAGTGCATAAATATTCATCTCACCTCTGAATATAGACATTCCTCCATCAGGATAATAAATTACCGGATCGTAGTCTGGTTTTATTGGAAATGTTCTATCATCAAATCCACAGAAAATATCAATGTACTTCAGGTCACTTTCTCTAAAGTTCTCCTCGTTTTCTTTATATAGAAACATTAGTTCATTATCATATTCGGTTAAACCGGAACCTAATGGCTGAAAAAGAAATGAATGGTGAAATGCATCATCAAAAAGTGGAACACTGCCATCCGATTTTTCAATATCGATCAGCCATCGTATGAATTTTTTAATGCGAGAAACTTTTAAAATATTTGTATTGGTGGTGTTATTTAAATAATGAGCAAACGGAAATATTATTGATGCTACATATCTTCCATAATATGCTCCTTCCCTGTATGACCCATCCACATCGATCATGGATAAACCATGTTGAAGTTCATTTATAGCATCATCGAAATATAGTTTAGCTCGTTTGTGATCTACGATCAAAGCAACAGTTGCCACACCCGAAGCGATTTCAATAATATGATTATTTTGGGGAATTCCAATTCCCGAAGCAATTTCATTATTGCTAAAACTATTTGGGAATTTTCTGAAATTTCTATGGTGCTGCTCAACTTGCTTGATCAATTGATTCTCGATAATTTCTCGCTGATCGTCATTAAATTCCCAATATATCAGGTCATAAGCAACTGCATAATTCCTTAGTGCCTGAGCCGCCCTCATCCAATCTCCCCAGCCAACTTGCGATTCCTGCCCTTCTGGAGTTGTAGGCGGGAACGTATCACCGATATTTATTAGTGCCAATTTTGCAGTTTCCAGAAATCCGTTATCGAAAGTTAGAAAATAAGCGAAAGCATTTGCTTTGGCAACTTCACTTCTCCACAGTTCATTAAGTAAGAGTGAAGTAAGATCATAATTGTTTGATAGTGCCCTATCAATTATGTTTTCTCCCCAGCTTCGGTATGGTTCTTTTGTAAATCTTGACCTTATCAAATGAGCATCTTCACTCTTGAAAAGTAAAGACGGATGTTCTTTTCTCTTTGGATAGTTTGGCTGCGGAATTGCCACACTGTTCATTGGAAACAATTCGTCAAAGGGAATTTCTTTGTAATTTGCCTGCAGAATTCCTTTCAAGAAATTCTGTGGAATTTCTAATAATATGTTAGAATCGGCAGCAAATAGATTGGTGCAAAAAAGCATGATGATTCCAAAGATTATTTTTTTGTATGAATTATTCACTAATTTCTAATTCCTGATTCCATTTCAATTCAGTCCTGGTTTTCATATTATATAAATTATCACTAAAAATATTCTTTCTAACAGTGAAAGTAAACCACCCATCTTTTTGAGGAACAGATAAATGAGATGATGAAAATGCTGAAACATAACCAGCAATTAGATTATTTGTGTAAAGATTATAAATATTGATCTCTTCTTCACTAATCAAAATTAAATATTTTTCTCCACTATATTCCTTTTCAGGAAACAATAAATTATACTGTTTGCTTCTATATTGTCTATCATACTTACTTTCAGAAAAAAGAATCTTATCTAATTTCGTTTGAAAACAATAAAATTCTTCCGTTTCACTGATTATGAGATTATCCTTACTTATATTATTATTTCCCATAAGTTTTTCAGGGAATTGAATATTTTTCATTGTTATATAATTATTAATAAAATACTTCCATTCTTCTTCAGGAGGAAGATCTTTTGGATTTATGCTTTTGGAGACAGAATCATTTGAGTTATATTTTCGAAATAGTATTAAAAAAGCTTTTACTGAAATTTTCTTTAATAAAAAGGAAACATATAATCCACTTACCTCGTAGCTTAATGAAGAAT
>JAQICU010000010.1 GCA_027858325.1 Candidatus Cloacimonadota bacterium | reverse complement strand
TGAATCCAACATTTCCCGCTGAACAAACCATCCGCGTTTATACTGGTAGAAATCAGGATGAATGCTTTCATAAAAAAGATAAGTATATTCATCATTTATCATTCCAGATGGATCAACATCCAAACCTTTCCAACTTGAACCATAATCCGGGATTGACGTAGTCACTTTTCCATCATTTGGAAATAGAATTGAAACATTTAGATTGGTGTTATCTGTCGGATACAAATAAATATTGGGTTTATAGGCCAGTGTTAATATACTGATATAATAATCATCGTAAAAACTTGTTACATCAAAATCGTGATAGAGCGGATCTCCAAAATACTCTTCCTCGATAATCTGATAATTACCAAAGCCTAAGGAAGCACTAGTGAAATGACCAAAATTATTAGTAATGATGCTATCAATAATAACGGAATCTTGAATCACATAAAAGAAATTATCTGCAGCGGGATAATGATTGGGTGTGAACAAAGTACCACAGATAACACTGGAAGGAATCGGTGAAAAACCGTTAACTGCATCAATGATTATCGTATCCTGATAACTACATTGATAAAATCTTGTAAAATAGTCTTCTTTTTCTACCAAAATTATATAGTCTCTATCAATCTCATCTTCACCTTGCGTTGGATCAATAGGATAATCAATATTCACATATTTACTAAGTGTAACTTGTGAATCATCCAAAAGATACAAAGTAACAGATTTACTATCAACAGCAACGTCCAACACATCATTATAAATAATTTCTCCATTTTCATATACGTGGACCCAAGACCAAAGCCTATCTTCCGGATCAGTAGTACGATTGTCACATCCAAAAAGAGAGAACAAAACTGCAATAATTAAGATATATTTCCACATAACTGTTTCCTCCAGAATTTTGCTTAATTAAAATATGTATTGATTTCACGTTTATTGAAATCAGAAGTCAAGGAAAATATTTTCAGTTATCTAAAATTTTACTTGTATAATAAACCTTTAAAAAATTTATGGCTTTAATAATTAATAAATTAGATTATTAATGTATAAATATTTATTTTCAAGTTGTTAAACTTCAGATAAATAATTTCGAATGAGAAAAAGAGGTAATAGAATGGACATTAAAAATTTTAGGAATATTGGTATCAGTGCTCACATTGATTCCGGTAAAACAACATTAGCTGAGCGAATATTATATTATTGCAATAAAATATACAGAATTGGTGAAGTGCGTGGAAAAGATGGAGTTGGGGCAACAATGGATTCCATGGAATTAGAAAAGGAACGTGGGATAACAATTGCATCCGCTGCCACCAATGTTAGATGGGATGGTCATAACCTGAACGTGATCGACACTCCAGGACACGTTGATTTCACGATAGAGGTTGAAAATGCACTTCGCGTTTTGGATGGTGCGATACTTGTTCTATGTGGAGTTAGTGGTGTACAATCACAATCGATTACAGTTGATCGACAATTGAAAAGATATAAAGTTCCCCACATTGCTTTCATAAACAAATTGGATAGAGTTGGTGCAGATCCGGAAAAAGTAAAAGATCAACTATGTGAGAAACTGGATCATAATGCAGTCCTTATGCAGATTCCAATCGGACTGGAAGAAAATTTTGAAGGTATTATCGACCTCATTTCCCGAAAAGCCAGATACTTTACAGGACGAAAAGGTGAACAGGTTTTAGAGAAAGAAATTCCCGCTGAATATAAAGCGAAAGTTGAGAAAATGCGCGAAGTTATGATAGATGCTGTTTCGATGTTCAGTGATGAACTGGCAGAAGCTTTTCTGGATGGAAATGAAACTGAAGAGATGATAATTGAAGCTGTAAGAAAGGCAACTATTGCCATGGAAATGACACCTGTTTTTATGGGTTCTGCATTTAAGAACAAAGGTGTTCAATTACTTTTGGATGCAGTTGTCCGCTATCTTCCCGACCCAACAACAGGTATAAATATTGCACATGATAAAGATGATAATATGAAGAGTATTAGACTGGTTGCCGATCCTGATCTTCCGACTGTTGCACTGGCATTCAAATTAGAAAACCAACAATATGGTCAACTTACATACCTGCGTATCTATCAAGGTACGCTATCAAAGGGATCTGACTTAAGAAATGCAAGAACCGGGAATAAAATAAAAGTGGGTCGCCTGGTAAAAATGCATGCAGATAATATGGAAGACATCACAAGTGCACAGGCAGGAGATATAGTTGCTATGTTTGGAGTTGATTGTGCTATAGGAGATACTTTTAATGGTGGGAATATAGATTATACAATGCGCGAATCATATATTCCCAAACCCATTATATCTTTGGCATTGGGAATTCAAGATAATGCTGATCAGGATAAACTATCCAAAGCTCTCGCAAGATTCACTAAAGAAGATCCAACCTTTAAAGCAAACGTGGATGAAGAAACCAATGAAACGATTGTTCATGGAATGGGTGAATTGCATTTAAATATTTATATCGAAAGAATGAGAAGAGAATATGGTGTTAATTTGGAAGTTCGAGCACCTCAAGTTTCATATCGAGAAACCATTACAAAAGCAATTGAATTTGATTATATTCACAAAAAACAATCTGGTGGACGTGGACAATATGCGCGAGTTAAGGGAATTTTAACTCATTCAGGAAAAGATGAAAACATTTTTATGGATAAAGTGCGAGGCGGTAATATTCCCAGTCAATTTATTCCCGGTTGTGAAAAGGGATTTTTCTCTGCGTTAGAAGAGGGGAATCTTGCCGGATTCCCGACTGTTGGCGTAAAAATGACTTTAGATGATGGTGGTTTCCATGCCGTTGATTCTTCGCAACTAGCCTTCGAAATCGCAACCCGCGCTGCATTCAGAGAAAATTATCGGAAAGCTAAACCAATTATTCTTGAACCAGTAATGAAAGTTTCAGTAGAAACACCTTCAGAATTCCGTGGGAATATCATGGCAATAATTAACCAGAATAGAGGACTCGTTTTAGATACAGTCATAGATAACCATTTTACGCGTATAGATTCGGAAATGCCGCTCTCAGAAACCTTTGGATTGGCTACACAATTCAGATCAGTAACTCAGGGGAAAGCTGATTTCACAATGGAATTCAGCGAATATAAAGCAGTACCAAAAAGTATTGAAGAAGAAGTATTGAAAAGCAGGGAGAAGTAAAGAAAGAAATTTGAAATTAAAATTCCTAACTCCTAATCCCTAATTAATGCTATTCCCACTCAATTGTACCAGGTGGTTTTGTGGTAACATCGTAAAGCAGATTGCCAACTCCATCAATTTTTCTAATCAATAAAGATAATCTTTCAAATTCATCAAAATCCATTTCAAACACACTGGCAGTCATGGCATCAGTAGAACAAACTGGGCGCATTACAAATGCTTGTCCGGTTTCATTGAAGAGAGGCAAACTTACAACCGGCATTTGCCAAATCTCCGATATGTGATCAGTTTCTTTTCGCAGGATAGAGTCAACTTCCCTTAATTTATTCAGCACATCTTTTTGCAAATACAATTTATCTAATCTCAATTCTACCGGTTTGTTGCTATAAACAATTCTATTAATTGACTTTAGTCTATTGATCGCTTTAGAAGCTGCATTTTTCAATATTCCCCAATCTGGTTTTTTCTGGTTTTTGAACCAAATAACTGCTGGATGATGATAAGAACGAAAATCACCTTGAACACCTACACTTTTGATTGGCAGAATCCTTCCTGCTAAACCAAATTCAGCCAGGATTTCATTTAATTTTGTGTTTTCTCTTAGATAATTGTCAGCAGGTTTATCAGTATCAGAACAAATTACACGGATCGCCAGACCTGGACCAGGAAACGGATGACGGTAAACAAGTTTTTGAGGCAAACCCAACTCATCTCCCAATTTGCGAACTTCGTCTTTATACAGTTCTTTAATCGGTTCAATAATCTTGCCTTCTTGGATCAGCTTTTCAATTTCACTCACCCGATTATGATGAGTTTTGATCTTTGCTGCTTTATCGGTGGAACCACTTTCGATAGTATCAGGATAGATCGTGCCCTGAACCAGCATCAATTCTTCCTGTTCTTCTAATTCAGCAAGTTCCTTATTTGCAATATCTACAAATAATTTTCCAATTATAAGCCGCTTTGCTTCCGGTTCTACGACCCCTTCTAATTCCTGCAAATATTGTGTTTCCGCATCAATGATCTTGATGTTCTTAAAACCAAGTTCATCGAAGTGTTCCATAATTTCTCTTGATTCATTCTTACGCATGAATCCGGTATCGACGTGAATGGAAAACACATTCTTATTTCCAACAGCTTGAATACATAATTCTAGCGCAACTAAAGAATCAACTCCTCCGGAAAGCAATAAAACCAGTTTTCTGCCTTTGGCTTCATCCTTGATCTGCTGAATAAGCAATTCTTTAAAATTTTGTGGATTCCAGTTACGGTTCTTTGTGCAAACTGATATGAATTTATCAATCATTTTAAGTCCGTTAGTTGTATGTGTAACTTCGGGATGAAATTGAACGCCAAAGAATTTTTGGTTCGAAGATTCAAAAGATGCTATTTTAATTGAGTCTGATGAAGCTGTAATTTTACAAGTTTCAGGTAACTCTGAAACATGATCACCATGACTCATCCAAACAGATTGTTTAGATTCCAATCCAGCAAATAACAAAGAATTCTTTTCGCAGAAAATATTGGTAAACCCATATTCATTTTTTTCTCCGTTTTCAATGGTTCCACCCAGCATTGATGCAAGGATTTGATGTCCATAGCAAATTCCTAATATTGGAATTTCAATCTTCTTTATATCAATATTTATGCGATATGCATCTTCAGCATTCACAGATTGCGGTCCACCGGAAAAGACCATTCCGATAATGTTTTCATTAACAGCAAATTCTTCGGGATGGAATATTTCGCTGTAAACACCAAGGTTACGAATACGGCGAGCTATGAGGTGAGTATATTGCCCACCAAGATCAATAATTGCTATTTTTTTCATTTTCTTCCTTTACTATACTGCTAAGTTCGCTAAGGCGTTAAGTTAACTTAATAAAATATAATCACCTTTCACACTGAGTAGGAACCCTTCGTCAAGCTCAGGACAGGCTTCTTGACATATCGAAGTGTCGAAACAATTCATTTCTATTCGCTATCCTTAGATACATCCGGGAACCACCGGACACTCAGGATGACATTTTTTCCTTCATCATTGGATATTCCGTGTTCGATATTGGATATTCATTCTTTATTACTTTACCGTGTGCTCTGTAGTTAATATTTTCCTTACACATTCACTATAAAACTGATGTTCAACCTTCAAGCCCTTTTGTTCGACTTCTTCTATTGTTCTACAATCAGAAATATCTACATCTTTCTTACCAATAACTTCACCGGTATCCAAACCTTCATCAACAAAATGAACTGTAATTTTTGTAGTTTTCAATTTATGTTCAAATGCCCAATCGTAACCGTGTAATCCTTGATGCAGAGATGTATCAGCCGGATGGATATTTATGATACGTTGTGGAAATTCATTGATTATCTCAGAGGAAAGCATCTTCATATATCCTGCCAGAATAATGAAATCTGGATTTTCCTGTTTTAACCATTCCAAAAGCATATTAGTGTATGTCTTTCTCTTTTTCCCTTTGGAAGTAATTACATGTGTTGGAATCCCAAATTCCGCTGCTATCTGCAATCCGACAGCATCTGGTTTATTTGAATACACTGATAGAATCGAACAAACATCTTTTAGGATCCCCGATTGTATGTTTCTAATAATTGCTTCCATATTACTACCGCGACCGGAAATCATTATTACATTTTTTTTCACTTATATTCTCCTATCACACTGAGTAGGAGTAGAACTTCGTATCGAAGTGTCAAAAATTATTAATAGTTTATCCTTCGACACTTCCCGAAAGCATTCGGGAAACTCAGGATGACATTTTATTTCTAAATCCAAAGTGATGCCCCATAATTAGTTTTTCTTTCTTCGACCAATATCTTTTCGGAAGAACATATCCTCAAAATAAAAATCATTCACACGTTCATATGCTTTATTAATGGCTTCATTAAGCATATTCCCATGAGCGACAATATTTAATACACGCCCACCATTAGTCAGAATTCTATCATTTTCTTTTTTAGTCCCGGCATGGAAGATCAATTCCTGATCTTCTTTAATTCCGCAAATTGGAATTCCTTTCTTATACTCTGCCGGATAACCACCCGAAACCAGCACTACATCTACGAAAAAACCATTATTGAATTCCATCTTATAATCTTTTAAAGTACCATCGAAACAAGAAAGTATAAGTTTAAGCAAATCACTTTTCAAAGCAGGCAGCACAACTTCAGTTTCCGGATCACCAAGTCGCACGTTATATTCCAATAATTTCGATCCGGTTTCTGTTATCATCAAGCCAAAATATATTACACCTTTATAGTTAAATCCTTCAGCTTTTATACCTTTCAAAGTCGGTTTTATTATATCATTTTCAATCTGTTTTTTGAGTTCTTCATTATAGAATGGAACAGGACAAAAAGCTCCCATTCCACCTGTGTTAGGTCCGTTATCTCCCTCTAATAGTTGCTTATGGTCTTGTGATGGAAGTAATAACTGATAATCTTCTCCATCGGTAAAAGCGAGGATGGAAAGCTCATCTCCGACCAATTTTTCTTCGATCAAGTAGGAAGCGTCTTCCCCATATTTTGAGTGAATTTCATCCAAAGCAGCGAGTGCATCTTCTTCCTTAGAGCAGACGAATACACCTTTGCCGGCAGCAAGTCCGTCGTACTTGATCACACAGTTGCCATTCATTTTCTTAATCGTATCTTTAGGAAAAATCGTTAATTGCTGACAGCAATCTTTTTTAGCTCTACCGAATTCCTGAAAAGCGCCTGTAGCCACACCATATTTTTGCATGAATTTTTTCGCAAATATCTTTGATCCTTCCAGCTGTGCTCCAGCTTTGTCCGGACCGAATACTTTTACAGGAGTATCTGCAAAGTAATCGACAATACCAGCAGCTAATGGGTCTTCAGGTCCAATAAAAATAAGTGCAATTGTTCTATGTCTGCAGAAATTAAGGATCATATCATAATCATTGATATCAACATCTACGGTGTTTTCTGTCCCGCCATTACCGGGTAGAACATAGATTTTATCTGATAATTCACTTTGTTCCAGCTTCCAGGCAATAGCATGTTCCCTACCACCTGAGCCAATTACAGCTATATTCATTTAAACCTCTTTTTTCTCACCACGGAGTTCACGGAGGACACAGAGAAAAATCATACAATCCTTCTCATTATTCCATTTCTTAATAATTTTTCATTAAAATTTATCAGCAATCCTACTCTGTAACCTGACAATTTTATGTATGTAATTAATTGTGCTTCATGAACTGGAGTGAGCTTTTCTACAGATTTTAATTCAATAATAACTTTATCTTCGACTAATAAATCTAATCTGTATTTGGTCTTGAGTTTGATATCTTTATATTTTATCGGAATTATCAACTGTTGCTTCACTGATAAATCCATTTTTATCAATTCATATACAAAGCATTCTTCATAAGCAGATTCCAGTAATCCGGGTCCAAGAATTTTGTGAACTTCAATTGCAGCTTTAATTATCTTATTTGTTAAATCTTCATATAATAATTTACCCATTCTCCGTGCCCTCTGTGTGCTCTGTGGTTAATTTTTCCTTATTTCATCATCAGCTTTAATAAGTGATTCTTTCACTTCCTTAATTTCATTCCTGAAAATCGTTTTCAATCTTTGAAGATTTAAACTACGCAAAGCAGCGAGAGCAGCAGAGCTCGCATCAATAACAGTTGAAGCAGGAGTTTTGGAAGGCATAACCAATGAAGAATTAATGTTTACCATCATATCAATCTTATCTTTGAAAGGAGGGCAATTAATAAGCGGAATAGCTAAGTTTGCGGCTAAAGCACCACCCAATCCGTTAGATCTTCCAGCAACAGCGATAACACAGCCAGGTTCGATTGAATTATTGTAAACTTCTGTTATTCCAGGAAGACGCTCACCATTTTTATGAGCAGAACAAACCCTCATATCAATGAAGATATCATATTTTTCTAAGTGTGATTTTATTTTTTTACAATGTTCCTGATCGGCTGATGAACCCATGATTATTATAACGTAACCATCTTTGATGAGCCCAGCTTCAAACAGGTTTTTATAAACACGGGAATTGATATCTTCCTTTCCAATGAGGATGGGTTCTTTACCCACGATCTTCGTATAAATATCTTTATAACGTCTGCTGGTTTCTTCAACGATCTCCTCAGGAAGGATCTGCTTGAACTCACCATCTTCTTTATTTTCCAAAAGCCACTGACGTACAAATTCTTTATCAATAGAATCAACTTTTAAGGGATCTTTTTTATAATCATCCAAACTCCAGAAACGTGAAGAATCGGGTGTGTGCATTTCATCGATCAAGATCAATTCATCTTCGAGTAGTCCAAATTCATACTTTGTATCAACCAATATGATTCCACGTTCTTCTAAATATTTTGTTCCAAATTCGAAGAGTTCCAACGAAACTTTTTCCATTTTTTCATAGAGTTCTTTGGTCGTCCAACCTTCTTTCACTATATCTTCAGGAGATATTTCCCGATCCGATTCTTCTTTTGTGGTAGGGGTTACGATAGGTGTCGGAAATTTGTCATTCTGAACAAGTCCATCAGGAACATCAACTCCACTGAAATTACGCTTCCCTTTTTTATAACCACGCCACATTGAGC
>JAQICU010000350.1 GCA_027858325.1 Candidatus Cloacimonadota bacterium | reverse complement strand
TTACCGGGACATTGCCCGTTTTATGAAGAAACACTTTAAAAAGCTGCAAAAAGATTTTGGGCTTAAGTGGAAAAAAGCCCCTGCTTTCACTACTGTAAGAAATATAATACAGGGGATTGACAAGCAAGAGATTGAATCATGCTTCAGGGCATATGCCCAATCTTTGTTAGGGACAGACAAAGGCAATACTATTGGAGTGGCAGTTGACGGGAAAGTATTGCGGGGGAGCTATGACCATTTCCAAGACAAAAAAGCAGTACAGGTTTTAAGCTTTTTCGACACCCAATCGGAACTCATCCTCGCACATGAGACGATAGATGTAAAAACAAACGAGATACCTGTAGCACAAGCCTTGATTCCACAATTGGAATTGGAAGGGGTTGTATATACCCTGGATGCATTGCACTGCCAAAAGAAAACGTTTGAAACAGCCGGTAATGAAAATATAGAAGAAAAAAAAACTCATAATACAAGTCAAAGAAAACCAAAAAGAACTTTTTATTTCGATCAAAAATGAAATTGAGGAAGATAATAAGAAGATTACAATTAATGAATTATATAATCGTTTTTTTAATAAATTCTTTTTTAATTCAGGATCAAAGAATATTTCCAATTTTCCTTCAAGATTTATCGTCTTATTCAATAATCAAAGTATTCTTGAATATAATGAAGGAGAATATAAAAATGATTATATAAATCTTTGTTATTATGATTTGTTAAAAAGATTTTCAGTAGAAAAAGGGATCAAAAATAAAATATGTCATATTTACAAAAAAGATAATAAAGTCATACAGGATTTACCTCTATCAATGAAATTTTATGGGACTACTAATTCATGGAATTTTGAGCAAATTTCAAGTTCGAATGCATATAAATCTTTTGCAGTTTGTGAAGATCGTTTGTTCCAGATTCTTACTGGAATGAAATATATTGAAAATAGATTTTCTGAATATTTGTTTGGTTTAAATGCATAATTGAAACAAAGTGAGTATTTCTCTGCTGATTATACAATTATTCTTTGAATTAATAGTCCAACAGAATAAGGATTGAAACAAAAAGGTCGGGGCTTGCCATGGCAAGCCCATACAACCGTATACTTCCGGGAATAAAATCAGGATTGCTGGTTATTTTTTTGATCGATCTCATATTATTTGGATTTCCTTTTGTATCTGAACAATCTGTTCCATGGCTTGCTCCAATTTTTAGATTCATAAGTTGCTGATGGTAAAGCTCCATGACTCAAATATCGAACATCCTCAATAGTGTAAAGTGCATTTGGATTATATAATTTCACAGTTTCTATAATTTGGTTGATGTCTTTCCTGCGAGCCGGTAGAAAGATGATTTCCACATCGCCACTATTTGCCACAGCGGGAACATTTATCACTGAATATCCTTTCGATCGAAAATCTAGTAACAGCTCTGATGCCTTTTTTCGGGTGATTATTCTGATCAACGTAATTCCAATCGCCAGCTTTTGTTCTATAAGAATTCCCACATAATTGCCGGTAGCAAACCCAGCGGCATAGGCAATATAATTTATGGGAGAATTAATGTTTTGCATGATTTGACTGATTACGATTAGCCAGATTAGAATTTCGAAAAATCCAATAATAGGAGCCAAGTGACGCATGCCACGATTTACAAATATAATCCGTAGTGTTCCTAAAGTTACATCGAATATTCGAGATAGGAAAATTAAGATCGGTAAAACATAGATCAATGATTCATGTGGAATGAAATCCAGCATAATATCTCCTATAAAAAACTATTCATGTGGCAATTTCAATTTAATCAACAGATTGCACAAAAATCTAACGCCACACTCCTAACTTAAAACTTCTAACTCATAATTCCACATCAAAAAACCGATGCGTTTTGTTTCACAAAGCCACATCTTGTTTTTAATTTCGTTTACTCGTTTCTCTCGCAAGCCGAAGTTTAAATGGTACCCCTGACCCGATTTGAACAGGTGACCTTTTCCTTAGGAGGGAACTGCTCTATCCAACTGAGCTACAGGGGCTACCGTAAAATAGTCAATTTTTTTTTAGGTTTTGATGTCAAGAATAACATGCAAAAAGGGCTGCGAAATTAATCGCAGCCCATGCTATTTTTCTCAGCATTGCTGATTATCTATTTAAATGGAGAGATTCTTTTTTCTCTTTCCATTTCTCGATAAGATTTATTCGTCCCATCATTATATTCCTCCATTCATTATTCTTAGTTAACAAATTAAGTAAAATGCGAGGTTTCGCAAATATAAAATTGACAAAATGATGCAGTTTTTACTTCTTCTATCATGAGGAAGTTGAATATGGATCTAAATAAAATTAGAAAAGAACTGCACAAAATTCCTGAACTTGGATTTGAAGAAGTAAAAACACAAAAGTATATTCTGCAATTATTAGAAAATCTTGATGGATTGAAGATCCACACATTCGATTTTCCAGGTATATTAATTGAATATTCTCATGGGTTTGGGAAATACAAATTTTTCAGGGCGGATATGGATGGGCTTCCAATAACCGAAGATACGAATTGTGGTTTTGAATCGGAGCATAAAGGAAAGATGCATGCTTGTGGTCACGATATACACATGACAATACTTATTGGACTAATTGAGAAAATCGTAGCTGATAATATTGAAGAAAATCTATTGTTTTTGTTCCAACCTGCCGAAGAGGGAAAAGGTGGAGCAACACGCATTATAAATACTGGAATATTTGATAAATTTGATATTTCAGAAGCTTATGCTTTGCACGTAAATGGAGGAATGAAAACGGGAGTAATTGCTTCTAGAACAGGAATATTCTTTGCTAATACGCAGGAGATCGAAGTTGTATTCAGAGGCAGAAGTGCGCATGTCGCTTTTGCAGAAAAAGGCATAAACGCACTGACTGCCGGAGTTGAATTTTACTTTGAAATAGAGAATGAAATAAGAAAAGAATTTCCATTGGGAAAACCTGTGATCTGTGCTTTTGGTAAAATGAATGCTGGGGTTGTGATGAATGCTGTCCCCGCTGAATGCATATTAGAAGGCACTTTTCGTGCATTCACAAACGAAGATCATGAAACATTGAAAGCGCTTATAGAAAATTTGAAATCCAAAATTGCTAAGAAACAAGGTGTTGATACAGAGATAATTTATAAAGCTTATTACAAAGAAGTTGTAAATGATAAAATACTGTTTGAAAAACTAAAAATAATAGCAAATGAAACAGGTATCGAATTCAAAGAAGCAGAGATGGTTTTCACAGGTGAAGATTTTGGATTTTTTACGGAGAAATACAATGGACTTCTTTTCTGGTTGGGAGTTGGAAATAAAAAAGATAATGCTGATCTGCATTCTTCTCAATTTCTGCCCGACGAAAAAGCAATTGATTTAGGAGTCGATATCTTCTTTCACTTAATAAACAAAGTATAATAAAGAATCTATCCCTCCATCATCCTGCTTGTCTGGTCGTAGCCTTGCGAAGACTGAACGAGTCTACCATGTTGTTCTTTTAAGGAAGGATTAATGAATATATTGAATAAAAAAACCGCTCCGATTCGGAGCGGTTTTTTGCATATTGCAAAATTTATTTTTTATAGATCATCATCATCCAGATCAATATCATCAAGGTCATCATCATCATCAACACCCTGCATCCAATCCGGGCAGAAGGCTATGTTTTCTGTATGATCCCAACCATCCACATTCTTAAGTCCGAATCTATCAAGGATCTCTTCTTCCCAGAGTGAATATCTTACTTTATCATCGTCAATGTCATAAACCAAAACAGGCTTATGGTATTTTCTCAGACTGAAGTTTCCTCCACTCAACTCAAAGAATTCTATTATTCTCTTTTTATCTTTCTCAGCGATCATCATAATTCACTCCTAATATAGATTTAGTTGACCTCTTTTGACTTACACAATTTACTTGTTCATAAAAGTGAAGCAGGTTAGTTATGTCAAATAAATTTGGATATAATTTTTATAAGATTCTAATAATAATTTTTATTTTTATTACTGTAAGATTGTATGG
>JAQICU010000275.1 GCA_027858325.1 Candidatus Cloacimonadota bacterium | reverse complement strand
GCGGATATCTTAATAAACATTTAAGGATGTTACCCACTTTTGGATGTATCAATCTGCATCCGTCTTTATTACCCAAATATAGAGTCTCAGCTCCAATTAATTATACACTTTTTTATGGTGATAAAATTACCGGAAATACTATATTTAAAATTGTTGCTAAGATGGATGCCGGTCCCATAATTTCTCAAAATAAGATAGAAATAACAAAAAACGATTGTTATACATCGCTCTATAAAAAACTATCGGAAAGCGGTGCTCATGATATTATTAATGTTCTAAAGGATATTGAAATAAATGGATTAGTTATCCAAAAACAAGATCATGCAAAAGCCACTTTCAGTCATAAAATACAAAAAAAAGATTTTCTGATTAATTGGAATGATGCAGCCGAAAATATTAGAAACAGAGTTCGTGGACTGGCAGAAATCCCGGGAATTACAGCTTCCTTCCGAGCCAAGAGAATAAAAATAATTGAAGTTGAAATATTAGATTCTATCTCAAAGGAGGTTCCGGGAACTATTTTAGATGTAAGTAAAAATGGAATTACTGTGGCTACTGCAGATAAAAATATTCTTCTAAACAAAGTGCAGCCGGCTGGAAAAAAGATAATGACAGCTCACGCTTTTAGTTTAGGTGCTCGATTAGATACAGAAGAAAGGATAGAAAATGGATTTTAACATAAACACAAAAGGTAAAAGTCTTTTTCTTATCTTATCCACGATTACTTTGATCATCATGATGATCGTAACCACAATTTTATGGTGGTTTATTTCTCCACGACTGCATGACATAAGTATTGTTCTGGCTGGTTTATCACTCACCGCCCTTAGAGTGTTTTTCTCTATACTGGTTTTAGGAACGATATTAGTTTTGCTCATAAGTTATACCGAAACAAATTTGTTGGTCGCGAAATTTGCAATCAGAGCTTACATAAAAATAATTTATCCCGTTACTCTTTTATTAGGAAGAATCGTGGGTATCTCAAAAGAGAAGATCAGAGAATCTTTTGTTAGTGTGAATAACTCTTTTATTAATGCCATAAAAAAGAAATTTGATCCCTCAGAATTACTGATACTATTGCCACATTGTCTGCAACAAATAGATTGCGATATTAGAATAACAACGGATATAACAAAATGTGAAAAATGCGGAAAATGCGATATTGCAAAACTGTGTGAAATATCAGCAAACTATAAAATAAAAATGGCAATTGCTACCGGTGGAACTTTAGCACGGAAGATAATTATTGAGAATCGACCTAAGTTTATCATTGCTGTTGCCTGTGATCGCGATTTAGTTGAAGGATTGCGCGAAGTCTTCCCAATACCGGTTTATGGTGTTTTAAATTTAAGACCCGAAGGACCGTGTGTGAATACCCGGGTTATCACCCAGAAAATCGAATCAGCTTTGGATGCATTGATAAAAGCATGAACAAGAAAAGAGAGAAGAAAAAATTCAAACGTAAGAACATCAAGATTTCCAATATTGAATTAACAGATATTGATCACTTTACCGATGATGAAATATCGGAAGAAAAACGTGCTGAAAAAAAATTAATTGAAAAGGGAAAAACCAGTAACAAACGAAATCTGAAATTAGAAAGGGGCAGAATATTAGAAGTAAGATCAAACTATAAATGTCTTGTAAAGATCGGCGATAAAGAACTATTTTGTACTTTGGGTGGAAGATTTAAACAAGTCAATTTTGAAACTAAAAGTATTATTACTGCAGGGGATTACGTAAATGTTGATGTTTCAGGTGATTCTCGAATCGAAGAGATAATTGACAGAACAAATACTCTCTCCAGATTTTCCGATAACGATTTCCAAATAGAAATTATCATAGCCTCTAATATAGACCAGGTGATAATAACTTCCTCTTACAAAGATCCACAACTTAATTTAGGTTTGATAGATAGGTACATCTGTGCTGCTAAGATCAGTAACATCACCCCTGTTATTTGCATTAACAAGATCGACCTGGCAGAATCATTGAAAGAAATAAAACAGACAGGATCATTTTATGAAAAACTCGGATTCCAAGTAATTTATACATCAATAAAAAAGGGTGAAGGAATAACAGAGCTTAAGGAATTATTGAAAGACAAAGACAGTGTTTTCTCGGGTCATTCCGGTGCCGGGAAATCATCATTGATCAATAAATTGCAACCAGATCTGAAATTAAGAACAGCTGAAATTAGTGATTATCACAGAAAAGGAATTCATACAACCACACGCAGCAGATTATTAGAATGGGATTTTGGCGGTTATTTGGTTGACACGCCAGGTATTAAAACATTTGGTTTGCATCGGAATGATAAAGAGAAAATCCCCGGAATATTTCCGGGTTTATCAGTCTTAACGGGAGAATGTAAATTTTTTAACTGTACACATTCCCATGAAATGGAATGCGGCATAAAAAAGGCGGTGGAAAACGGTTCATATCCAGTTGAAAGATATGAATCTTATTTGCGTATTTTGGAATCATTGTAGGGAGAAAGATTATGCAAAATTTTGGGATCTTTTTTAATCCGAATTATAAAACCACACAACCAATTTTCGATTTGCTGGAAAAACTCCATAGCAGCAAAGACCTTCATTTTTTCATGTTCCCAAAACAAAAAAAACTTTTTCCGGATTTTATAAAAAGCCTTGGAAAAAATAAACTCGATTGTATTCTGTCATTTGGTGGCGACGGAACTTTTCTAAGAGCGAGTCAGATATCGCTTGAATTTGATGTTCCCTTAATGGGAATAAATCTTGGTAAACTTGGGTTTCTATCAGAAAGCTCACTCTCTGAACTTGAAAAATCGATAGATGATCTGAAGAAAAATAAATTTAAAGTTCAGCAAAGAATGCTGCTTAAAATTGTTGTGAAAAGAAATAATAAGATCATTTATACTTCTTCAGCCTTAAACGATGCTGTAATATATAAGGGCAAAGAACCTAGACTCATCGATATAAGATTCTATTCAGATAAGCGTTTAGTTGTTGAAACCAGATGTGACGGACTTATTGTTTCTACTCCAACAGGGTCTACTGCCTATTCATTATCTGCCGGCGGACCAATCCTATCTCCTTTGATGGATGCGTTCGTGGTTACACCCTTAAATCCGCATGTGTTAAGTGTACGCCCGATGGTTTTTGCTTCCGATGATAGATTGAGTTTTGAACTGCAAACAAACGGAAGTGAATGCATCCTCCAACTTGATGGAAAAAACAGCCAGAATATTGTTGATAATGACGAAATAATAGTTACTGCTTCTAACAAAAAGATCAGCTTTATTAAACTGACGAACAAAACATTTTATCAAATCCTCAGAAAAAAACTACATATGGGAAAACGATGATTAAGAGCTTAAGTGTTGAAAATTTTATTATTGTAGAAAACCTTATCCTGGAATTTGAGAACGGACTTCAGGTTCTTACCGGTGAAACAGGAGCTGGGAAATCTATAATTGTTGGTGCTATCAGTCTTATATTGGGAAGTGATATTCACACCGGAATGCTGCTTGATGATTCTTTACCTGCAAAACTGGAAGCAGTTTTTGATATAGATAATGATAACAAACAACTTATTGAATTACTAAAAAACAATGATATTGATCTCTCAGAAGGAGAAGTTTTCTTTGCCAAAGAGATTGGCACAAACTTGAGAAGTAAAAGCTATATAAATGGGCGCAGAGTTTCCAAAGATATCATTAAAAAATTCCAAAATGTACTTATAGATTTTCATAGTCAGCGTGATCAGCAAAAACTTTTCGATACAGATTTTCAGCTTGAAGTACTGGATATTTACGGAAAACTAACTAAAATAAAAGAGCTGTTCACTTCCAAATATCAAGAAATTGATAGTAAAATAAAAAAAATGAAAAAACTACAAAAAACTGAGAGTGAACTTGCCGAGAAAATTAAATTATATCAATACCAGATTGATGAGATAGAAAAAATTGAACCGGTGATTGGGGAAGATACGAAGTTGCAGGCAGAAATGAATCTACTTACCAACGCTGAAGATATCCTGAATATCTCATCTCAATTGGAGCAGGTAATTTACGAGAAAGAGAACTCAGTTTACGATACAATAAGCTCATATATTTCTCAGCTTGCTAAATTCAAAGATGATAACAAGAAGATTGAAGAAGCCGTAAATTTTCTGCAGGATGCCTCTGCTGATCTTGATAACTCCATAAACAGCATCCGAGAAGTCCAAAATATCATTGAGGTAGACTCAACTCGGCTGGAATACATACAAGGTCGTCTTTCATTGCTTAACAGTCTCAGCGTAAAATATAAACGGGATATTGCAGGAATTCTGGAATATCGAAACAGCATACAGCAGCAGATCGAATCCTACTCTTCAGGAAAAGAAGAAATTTCCGAATTAAATGATGAGATCATCGCTGAATTAATAAACATTAATTCCCTAGCTGAAGAACTTTCTGCAAAAAGAAAAAATGCTGCAATTAATTTTGAAAAAGAGATCGTGAACAATATCAAGAAACTTGCTATTCCTGATGCGAAAATTGAATTTAAATTTACAGATCTGGAAAATTCAATGGGAACTTCTGAGAGATTGAGCGGATTGAATGAAACAGGGAAGGATGCGGTTGATATCTATTTCTCTGCTAATAAAGGTGTTAAACTTCAACCATTCAGGATAGCTGCTTCGGGTGGTGAACTTTCAAGGTTCCTGCTGGCAATAAAGAAGATCCTTTCGGACAGATTAGACAGACGAACCATAATTTTTGATGAAATTGATTCAGGGATTGGCGGGAAGACATCTGAGCTTCTTGCAGAATTCATTCATGATATTGGCAAATATCATCAGGTTTTGTGTATTAGCCATTTACCACAGATCGCATCTTACAGTGACCGACATTTTTCAATTGAGAAGATAAGCGGCAGCAGGAATTCTGAAGTTATTGTAAAAATACTGGACGAAAACGAGAGAAAAGTTGAAATTGCCAGGATGTTATCGGGCTCAGAAACAGAATTGGCTTTGCAGCATGCAGCAGAATTAATAAATAAAAAATTGAGGAGCGCTAATGTTTAGAATCAGAAAAGAGATTAAGCTTGTTTTGATAGTGTTTACAATTTTATTCTCAATATATTTAGGGGTCAAAAGATCAAATCTGGATAAGATATTTATACAAGCTGATGTTGAAATAGATCTGAGTGCTGCAAATGATATCTTTGAGAATTCATTCAATAACAATAAAATTAATTTTGAATATCAGGTAGAGGATCTAATAGAGATCAATTCACTGCTATCTGAGATAAATAAAACGGAAAACACCAGCACTTTATATTCAGAAATAAAAGGTAATTACAATCTGACAATATTCGAAGTTCCGGTGGAAACATCCGGCGAACTATTATCTAAGTTGAGAAATGTTGATGGCATAAGTAATGAAAACATACAAAGAGCCGGACTTGTTTTAGAAAGTACAGATCTCAAAGAAAATCTAAATAATAATCAGATTGCCAAAAAACGCATTCAAAATCTTATTAATGACAGCGTTTCTCCTGAGAGGATAACAAGTTTTAGGAAACAGCTTGATGTTATTCAGGCTAAGATAGATAGTTTGAGTATTCAGAAAGACATCCAAAAACACAATGCAGAATTTGATATCATTATGCTCTCAGCCGTTAAAAGTATAAATGGAAATGCAGCACTTCGTAGCAGTATGAGCGTTTTTATTTTAACCACGATCGCCACCTTAACATTGTTAATTATTGGTTTGATCATCAGTTATTATATTTTTGTACTTATGTATAAATTAATGCTTGTATTGGGAATTAGAACTTCCAGAGGTTCGAGTTCAAACTATAGTTATAATTACAATAGAGGATACGGACGAAGAACAAAGAGAATTTACAAAGATAAAGATGGAAATGTGATCAAAAAAGAGGAAAAAGAGTAAAAAGGGGGCAGTTTATGGAATTATGGTCAGATCCCTGGATAATTTGGGTGGCAATTGGAATAATTTGTATTATCATTGAAATATTCACACCAGGATTTTTGTTTTTGAGTTTTGGAGTTGGAGCCATTATTACTGGACTTGCAGCTCTAATAATTCCGTCGCTTACGTTTCAAATACTCACCTTTGCAATTGTTACACTTATTGTTTTCATATTAAGCAGGAAGTTTAGCAAGAAACTGATATCCAACAACTATGAAGAGACTAATGTTAAAGCTCTGATCGGTAAAACCGGCAAGGTTACGCAGGAAATCCCTGCCAATGAAAAAGGTTATGTAAAGATCGGTGGTGAAGAGTGGGCAGCTGTTTCCAAAGATAATAGGGAAATTAAAAAAGATGCTCGGGTTACGGTTAATAATATTGATGGAAACAAGGTTATCGTAACGTTAATTGAGGAATAGAAAATTGGCAATATTGCGTTTTAACAAGGAGGAAGTATGACAACAGTTATAATCGTATTTGCTGTTCTTATAGTAATATTGATCTCGAAAGGATTAGTTATTGTGAAACAGGCAGAAGTAATGATAATAGAGAGATTAGGTAAATACAATAGAACATTGGAGAGTGGACTGAATATTATCTGGCCGATAGTAGATAAACCTCGAAATATAAACTGGCGATACTCCAGAACAGATATGAAGGGAAATAAATTTGTGCAGGTAAAATCTCAGAGTAGAATAGATCTGCGCGAGACTGTTTATGATTTTCCCCGTCAGAACGTTATAACCAGCGACAATGTTTCTATAGAAATTGATGCACTTTTGTATTTCCAGGTAACTGATGCTACAAAGGCAACCTATGAAATTAATAATCTACCTAATGCGATTGAGAAACTTACGCAAACAACACTTCGTAATGTGATTGGTGAACTGGAACTCGATAAAACTCTTACTTCAAGAGATACAATTAATACCAAGCTTCGCCTTATTCTGGATGAAGCAACCGATAAATGGGGAGTGAAGGTTAATCGAGTGGAACTTCAGGATATAAATCCTCCGCAGGAAATCAAAATGGCGATGGAAAAGCAGATGCGAGCCGAGAGAGACAAACGAGCCAAGATTTTGGAAGCAGAAGGAGATAAGAGATCTCAGATACTGGTTGCAGAAGGTGATAAAGAAGCCAGAATAACCAGGGCAGAAGGGGAAGCCAAGGGAAAATATCTGGTTGCCGAAGCAGAAGCAAAAGCGATCAAAGAAGTTGCTGCCGCGGTGGAACAAACCGGAACAGATCCGGCTCAATACCTGCTTGCTGTTAAATATATTAAAGCATTTAGTGAGATTGTGCAGAATAACGATAAAACAGTTGTTATTCCTTATGAATCTTCTGCATTGCTGGGTTCTGTAAAATCAATGGAGAAAATATTTAAAAGCTGATCTATTAACTAACGCTGGGTTTATAAGTTTGACAGAATATAGGGAATAAGAGGACTTGTTCCCTATATTGTTAATTACTTTAGAAGGAGATAGATATGTCAGAAATTTATGCAATTTACGGAAGAGAAATTCTTGATTCCAGGGGGAATCCTACTGTTGAGGTTGATGTTTATCTGGAAAATGGAATTAGGGGAAGAGCTGCTGTTCCCAGTGGAGCATCTACCGGTGAACACGAAGCAGTTGAACTTCGTGATGGTGATACAACCCGTTACCTCGGAAAAGGTGTACTAAAAGCGGTTGAAAATGTAAATCAGATTATTGCACCAAAACTTATTGGAATGGAAGTTTCACATCAGATATTAATAGATAAAACAATGTTGGAACTTGATGGAACATCGAATAAACAGAAGCTTGGAGCAAATGCTATTCTTGGTGTTTCTCTTGCCTGTGCAAGAGCTGCTGCAGAAGAACAGGGAATGCCGCTCTATCGTTATATTGGCGGATCAAATGCCAAACTACTTCCCGTTCCCATGTCTAATATACTTAATGGTGGGCAGCATGCCGACAACACAGTTGACCTGCAGGAATTCATGATCATGCCGCTTGGCGCTAAAACATTTAGAGAAGCTCTGCAAATGAATGCAGAAGTTTTCCACACACTAAAAAAATATTTGAAACAGCAGGGATATGCAACCGGTGTGGGTGATGAAGGCGGATTTGCTCCCGATCTTAAATCAAATGAAGAGGCGTTGCAGATAATTGTGAAGGCAATTGAACTTGCCGATTACCGACCGGGTGAAGATATTTCTATCGCTCTTGATCCTGCAGCTAGCGAATTTTATAAAAAAGGAAAATATCATCTCACAGCAGAAAATGTTGCTTTAACCTCTGAAGAAATGGTAGATTATTATGCTAAATTGGTAGATAAATATCCCATAGTTTCTATCGAAGATGGCTTGGCAGAAGATGATTGGAAGGGATTTAAACTGATGAAAGAAAAACTGGGCGATAAAATCCAGATAATGGGTGATGATCTTTTTGTAACCAATGTAGAAAGATTACAAACAGGTATTGATGAAAATGCTGCAAACTCCATTCTGATAAAACTCAATCAGATCGGAACACTTACAGAAACACTGGATACAATAGAGCTGGCAAAAACAAATAATTTTACTACCGTGATCTCGCACAGAAGCGGAGAAACGTCCGATTCTATTATTGCCGATCTGGCAGTTGCTGTAAATTCCGGACAAATAAAAACAGGCTCGATCTGTAGAAGTGAAAGGATCGCAAAATATAATCAACTCCTGCGCATTGAAGAAGAGCTGGGAGAATCTGCAAGATTCATCGGGAAAGACGTATTTTATAATTTGAAGTAATGTTCAACACAGAGAAAAAAATGTAGAACGACCTGCTATGCCGTGTAAGAAAATGACCAAGAGGGTCACCGTACAACCGTCACACTGAGTATGAACGAAGTGAAGTATCGAAGTGTGCAGATCGTCAAATGTCATTATTCTTCGATACATACGGCAGTTGCCGGACACTCAGAATGACAACAATATAAATATTTTATGTAAAGGAGAAAACATGAAAAAATTAATAGTTCCTGTTTTGATGGTCATCATTTTAGCTGGCTGTTCCACTGAAGGCGATATAAAAATAATTAACCGTACAAACCATCGTCTCTACTTTACGATCAAGGGAAACGATTACATTTTAGAAGGATCTGAAACTTCCGATCCAGATATGACAATAAGTGTGGATACCGGAAAACAGGTATTGTTTTACAGTGAAGATTATGTGGAAATTGCTCTGCATCTGGAAGGTGAAACATTTATGATGCAGGATGCGGTTAATGGGATTCCGATCGAGGAGTATTTCACTGAAACTACCCTGCAGGTTAAGCCTAAAGAGACACTTAAAGTTTTCTGTGACCCAACCCATGCAGGAGTAAAACTGATAAATAACTCTGCAGAAAATGTAATCAATTTGGCTTATTCTACTGATGATTCTGATTCTCTTATCGCTATAATAGATTTAACAATAGAACCAGGCGATTCTGCCTGGAGCAGATTGAAAGCAACTTCTATATATGATTCGATCTCCTATTCATTTGTCATAGAATTTGAAACTGGTTTTATCGATAGCAGCTTCATGAATATTGATGATCTTACGGTCGATGAGCAACTAAGAATAGAATTGGAATAACCTTGAAAATGTCTCTTTCAAAACTTCTTATTACTTATTACTTTCAAGGTTTATATATCTTTTTTAATAAATACTTTCATTTTTTCTACCATACAAATTTAATTTCAGTAATAAACTTTTTAAGTATAAGTA
>JAQICU010000249.1 GCA_027858325.1 Candidatus Cloacimonadota bacterium | reverse complement strand
CCAAGACATAATAATGCTAAATAATGGAAATTTCATTATCTCAAATTATTCGGAGAATTATGGTACTGAATTTAAGATCTATTCAAATAAAATGGAGTTGTTGGAATCATACAAACCTTTCCTGCTCGGATTTAATAATATTCAATTTGCTGAGAAGAACAATATCCTCATCGCTGTTATTTATCCAACAAAAATACATCGTAGTAAAAAGATAAAAATGTTATATATAGATTCAAGGAATGGGCATTTATTGCGTGAAAAGGAGATATATAATAATTTCTCTACTTCTAAGATCTTTGCGATAAATGATCTATTTATATTATACGGTGCTGGTTGGTTCAATGCATTCACATCCTCTGGTAAATTAAAATGGGACAGAACTTTTGATAATCCTGTTTCTGTATTCGAAGGTGATCAAGGAAATTATATTTACGTTGTAACTGTAGATAAAATATACTGTCTTAAAAAGAAGAACGGAAGCATAAAATGGTCAGAAAAGATCTCAAAATATTATGAGCTTAATTTAGGCAAAATGCTGGAAAGTGTTGTAAACATAGATGTTATACCTCTCGGGATCTATAGCTTATATAATGGCGCTGAGATCGGTGTAATTATCGGGCAGACAAAAGGTACACTTGGTAAAAGCAATCTGAATCATCAAATTATTCTATTCAGGTTAGATAAAAATGGTGAATTACTTGGTAAGATAGACCTTGCTACAAAGAGCGAAATCGTTAATTTAATATCGGTCAACGGAACTTTTAAAGTAATTACAGATAACTATGTAAAAACTTATTCAAAGTAATTTTGTAATATTATTCTATTTAAAATTTATAATAATTTCTTTAACATACCTGTACTTCTATCAACAATATTCATTTCGATCTCAGCTTCTGCCAGCAATTCCTGAGAAAGTTTATCCTCATACGGTTCAGTAATATAAATAGTTTTGATCTCAGCATTAATTAAGATCTTTGAACATATGACACAAGGTTGATTTGTGCAGTAAAGAGATGCTCCACGAATGGAAGTTCCATTAATTGCAGCTTGTATGACCGCATTCTGCTCAGCATGAACTCCACGACACAATTCGTGTCTTTCACCGGAAGGAACATTTAATTGTTCGCGGAGACATCCAGTGATTGCGCAATGTCTTATGTGTTTAGGTGCTCCATTATAGCCGGAAGATATGATCTGATTATCCTTTACGATTATTGCTCCAACTTGTCTGCGTAAGCAGGTTGAACGGGTGCTTGCTAGTAAGGCCATTTCCATAAAATACTGATGCCAGCTTGGTCTGTTATTCATTCATTACCTCTATTGCTTTTTTATCATTTTGTTATTTCTTAATTTTTTCATCCCGCACAAGTTCTGCCTGAGATTTTCTTAAATAGTATGGTTCCAATTCCGATATATTATCAAAATCATAATCAGGGATTTTACTTTTGAGCGCTATACTTATCAGTGTAGAAGCCAGAGGAACATTCTGATGTTCCATACAAAAAATATGGTCAATTCCACTTTCAGCAATATCTTTCTTAAATACTTTTCCTCCATCTCCAACAACGATAACGGGATCTTTTATCAACTTGAATATATCAGCCGGTTTTGCATTAGTACCATGTATCAGGATTTCCAAATCAGCAGAATACAACGCAGCATAAACTTCATTCATTCTCGCATCTATGAGTGCAAGTATATTTCTATTTGAAGGAGCAATGTTATTTGCCAAAAGTTCTAAGGTATTAATTGGAAGCAGGGGAATATTGTGAGCCATGCAGATCCCTTTTGCTGTAGCAAGGCCTATCCTGACACCTGTAAAAGATCCGGGTCCATTTGCAATTACAACCAGATCAATATCGGAAACCTCAATTTTTGAATTCTTCAGCCCCGCATCAATCTGAGGCAATAGACGTTCAGAATGAGTTATTTTAATATCGAGATAGTTGATATACGAGATGTGATCATCATTATAAATTGCAATACTGCCAGAACTTGATGTTGTACTTAATGCAAGTATTTTCAAATTACTCTCCTACGATTATTCTCTGTTACAGATTTTTTCTAAAAATGCTAAAGTCAAGAAAAAGAAAATTAAAATAGTATTCAACTTGTCTAAGCGTCATAGGTAAAGGATAACAAAGAATATCTTGCAAAAATTAACTTTACTTTCAAACCCCATCTTATCAAATTTGCTCCAGAATATAAAACTGGAGAAGGGATGAAGAAATTAACAAAGAGCAAGATAGAATTTTTCTTTTTTATATTATTTATTAATATATTTAAGGTTTTTCCATATAAATTTACCAGATCTTTTCTTGGTAGACTCTTTGTGTTTGGCTCTGGTGTGGTCAACATTCGTAAGTCTTTAGCGAAAAATCAGCTGAAAATGATTTTCCCTGATAAAACAGCCAAAGAGATAAAAATAATTTTGAAGAAGATGTATTATC
>JAQICU010000211.1 GCA_027858325.1 Candidatus Cloacimonadota bacterium | reverse complement strand
CCGCAATCCCCAACGATTTCATACCGCCAACCGGTGGACTTAATTTGAAAATATGAATCATAGTGGAAGTCTAATTATAAATGTAGAAGGCAAAGGAAAAAGCTATTTTTTATGGAATGGAAATGAATCTTATTACAAAAAACTAAGATTGGCTTATAAGGATATTCAGGATGATAAAATAAGTGACTACTCATATTTCAGCTTTTTTATACTATGCGCTTCTACATTAGAATATTCTTTAAACTATATAATCGCAGATTATTGTCTTAACACATTTGGACATGAGAAATGTAAACCGTTTATTGATGGTTATACTGCATTAAACTTCAAAAAGAAAATTTTAATGACTCCTTCTATAATTTCGAATGGAGAATTGATTTTTAATGAAGACAAAATGGCATTTAAGAAACTGAATGAACTTGTTAGTTTACGAAATCGAATCATGCATGGAAAAGAAGAATTGAATGAATTTGATTTTCCTGACATAAAGGAAGTTGATGAGAAAGAAATCCAACTTGAATTAGCAACTAAACCAAATCCAATTGATAATTTAAATAAGGATAAGTGTCTTGAATTTGGAAATGCATTAGGTGATTTTAAAAAGTTCATTATGGAACCATGGTTTATCAATGAATTAAAAGAAAACGACCTTTTAGTAAAAAATAAAAACTAAGCCCGACACTTTATAAGCAGCATTAAAACGTTTTTTATACTAACCATTAAAAATCCGGAGTCAAACTTATATAATAAGCCGGTTTACTAAAATTCTCAAGATCGGTATTCCAGGCTACATCAAATTTTAAGACAAAATAACCCAAATTCAATCTGGGACCAAACCCTACAGATAATTTCAAGTCTTCCAATTTATCATCTTTTGTTAATTTAAGGTTTTCATTATCATCCCAGATACTACCGGCATCAATAAAGGCACTACCGCGTATTTGATAGAAATACATGGGGAAAGGAAATGACATTTGCAGGTTATCAATAAAAGGATATCTGAGTTCGGCAGAAACCAGGAATTTATTACTACCAATATAATCTTCGGTCAAGCCGCGCACACCATTATAATAATCCATTGTGAATTTCTGGTTTGTATCTCCCTGTATCGTTCCACCGCTGAATCGGAAGGCAAAAGCATATCTCTTGGCAAAAAAGAAGTATTTTCTTAAGTCAGTATAAAGAATCGTATAATCTTTCTCTGTGGAAAAACTATGATTTAAGAGAAGTGCCTTCCGTGAACCTGAGACAGGACCAACACTCCCGTAGATAGCATTATCATGAACCAAGGTAAGTTGAGGTGAGTAAATATATTCTGTTTCGTCTGTTTCCAAACCATAATATTCAGCGAATTCCGGTCTCAGATATTCTGTTATCCACTCATTTCCATCCCACCAGTCCCGTTTCAATATTTTAGAAGAGATAATATTTTCAAAATCGAGTCTCCAAAATTTATTGAATGGATAGCGTAGAATGGAGTATACTCCAAAATTATATTCTCGTTCCCGCATGAAATCATCTTGGTTATAGAAATCTGTCCAGTAAACCCATTCATCACTTAAGTAAAACCCGCCGTAACCATGATCTATCCGGCTTTTTAAATTAAAGTAGGTAAACACAAAATCAGAAGAACTTAAATCCCCGCTAATTCCCAGTTGAACCCCGATCGCATGATTTCCCATTAGATCGGAAAGACCAAACTGTAATTGGGCATAAGTCCCGCTGGAAGGAGAATAGGCAGCTCCACCCCAAAGATAATCCAGGGCAAATTTTGGTTTATAAGGAGAACTCAATGGTTCATTTGGCTCGGTCGGTTTCTTATCCAGATCAATATTAAATGCTTTATTCAGACTATCTACATGAGTAAAATTCCCAATATCTACCTTGGTAATACGATGAGAATATTCCGGTAATTCCTTCTTGAATTTTTTATCCTGCTTTCCATAAACATTATATCGATCTAATGCAAATCTCTCATAGAAATCATCCACAAATTCAACTTCAATTGGTTTGGAATATTCAGTATACTCCAAATTATCAAGAGGATTGGATAAACAATAAATATCCCAGCCGCCATTATAGAATGCAGAAAAAATAAGTTCACTATTATCTATAGAAATATCCGGGGCAAATATTCCCCCGTGAACATTAGTTATTTTTGCTCTCATGCCGGAGGATATCTCAATTACATCGCAATTTGAAGTGGTTTTACTCTCACTTACAAATATGATCTTCTCACCTGTCTTATCCCAGATTGGAAATCTGTTTATCTGTGGATCATGCGTTACCTGACAGAACTTATCTTCATTCAGATCATAATAAAAAATATCTGAGGTAAGTTTACTGAAAACCTGCTCTGCATAAGCATCTTCATTGAATGTTCTTTCTGATGTAAATACAATTTTAGAATCATCCGGTGACCAATGCGGCTGGCTGTCAAAATAGTGATCATCGGTAACTACAGTTACCTCTTCAGAGACAAGATCATAAATATAAATATTGCATTGCATATCTTTCTGACCTGCAAACACAATTTTATTGCCATCGTTAGAAACATCGATCTCGAAAATCGCATCAAATTCCGGTAATTCTAATTCGTAAATGGTTTTTCCAGTTTCATTATTCAGAACATACACCTTATCTGCAAACGATGTCTTAGAAACAAAGGCATATTTTTCCCCATCAGGGAACCAGGCTAAATTATTCCGCAGGTAATGAAATTCTTCATAATCCCCGGTAGATTCACCGCTTAAGATCTTCTTATTCTTTTTTAACCCAAGAATTGATCCCTGCCAAATGTCAGTCTTCAAATTCCTATTTGAAAAATAGATATAGTTAATACCATCCGGTGAAAATCTGGGAGCATAATTAAGTGATGATCCATCTTCTTTATGATCTGTCATTCTTGATAATACTTCATGAGGAATATCATACTCAGCAAATTGAGGATAGTACTTTCTTTTCAGGAAATTTTTCCATTGCAATTGTATCTGTTCAAAATCTTTTCCAAAAACCTTCTTAAAGGCAATATCTGTATTTTTATTAAATCGTATTGCATAGAATAATTCCATAACTTTTTTTCGGCTAAATTCTTCTTCAATAAACACCAGGAAAGATTCTCCTAGTCTATAGGCGTAATATCCAGCGATCATTCCCAAATTTCCAATCCTGTCATTTATGAGTAGATCTATAACGAACATATTATTGTAGACCGATTCACCATGGACAGCCTCAAATTCCGGCAAGCCTTCCTGGAACCAGAATGGCAGAACATTCGTCGTAAGTAGTCTGCTCCTGTTATTATTCATCTCATTAGTATAAGCGTGTGTAAGTTCGTGTGTAAGGACTTCTTCCATTTTTTTGTAATCTCCATCGAAGGGAACTGCAACTTTATTGTGAGCAGTTTCAGTAAAACCGCCAACACCTTCACCCAGAAGGGCACCAATAACATTAGTAGCTTCAAAATCATCGTGCGATTTATATAATATTATTGGAATCCTTTTCATAACAGGACGGTGGAAATCTTCTTTAATGTGATAATAAGCTTCTTCAGCTATAAGAACAGCTAGTTTTCCAAACTCTTTATTTTGGCTTGGGTAATAAATATCAAAATGAAGAGATTCTATCTTTTCCCATTCAAACTTAGAGCTTTGTATTTTATTCTTACCAAAATTGTAGGCAAAGAGTTGTATTGAAATGAATACCAGCATAGTTGCAAGAACGATTTTTTTCATTTATACTCCTAAAAAATCTTGATGTTAAAATATTTTTTTGGATTGTCTTTTATATCTTTGAGTAAGGAATCCAGCCTGGCTGATGAGCGGATTAAATTATCATATAATACATCATCGCTAATGAGTTTATTAATATTGCTTTTCTCACTTTGCATTTGCTCGGTAATATTGCGGATACTTGTCGATGTTTCTTTTATATCATCCAGAGTTGCATTAATAGAAGCAATAACTTCCGAAGACTTTTCCATTGAATTGGAAAAACTCTCTTCATTTGTAGTAACAAGCTTATTCAGCTTTGTTGTTAGCTGATTTGCATTACTAATGAGTTTTTCAAATTCTTCCGTGTTTTTATCCAAACTTCTATTGATCTTACTAATAACCATCTGAGTTGTATCGATCACTGAATCTATCTGCATCACAAAACTCTCATCTCCAGCAATCTTATTCATTATGGTTCGAAAATCAGTAATTACACTGCTGAGTTCGGATACAAGTTTCATTAATCCGTATCTTTTCTCTCCGCTCTGAATCTGGGTTAGATCTAGGTTTTCAACTTCTAATCCAGGAATGATCTCTACCTGCACATCACCCATAAGGTTAGACTCAATTACAGAGAATCGAGTTCCTTCCTGTAATGGAAAATCTATCTTAACCTGCAGATTGAGAACAACTCCATCCGGGGCTACTTCAATTTCTTTAACGCGACCCTTTTTTACTCCACTCACAGTTACGCTGCTGCCGACCTCTACATTACCGGCATTATGAAATTTTACTTTTACTATTGTCATGTCTTTACTTTGCAGGACTTCGGTAAACCACATATAGGA
>JAQICU010000198.1 GCA_027858325.1 Candidatus Cloacimonadota bacterium | reverse complement strand
GCATCACCTGAAGTCCTTTTTTTGGGTCAGAAGATCGATCTTCAATACAGAGCTGCCGGTAAGAGGAATTTTGAAAAACACGAGAGTATTCTTCCACTTATAGTATTCCATACTTATAAAATTCTAGGAAAGGAAAATATGTTATATTTAGATAATCTAGCAGGATTGTCTAAAAATGCACTCAGTAAATCCAAAACGATCATATTAACCGAAAAATTGGAAAAAGATTTTATTCCAGACCTTTCTCCAACAAATATTGATCATGTTTGCGTTTTAACAAAAGGAAGCAGCAAAAAAATCTCCTTTAAGGTCGTAGGTGAATTAGAAAAACTTATAAATGAAATAATAAACGAAAAACATACAATTTCAAAAACAATCTTGGATACTGGTTTGATAACAAACCGGAGATAATAATGATTAATTCAAAAATATCAGAAGCAATGAAGATAAAATTGGACCCCATTATACCGCAATATCCTGAATTTGTAAAAAGAATACGTCGTGCACCTCAGCGTGAGATGGATCTGAATAAACAAGAAATCGAACTTGCACTTAAAAATGCTCTGCGTTATATTCCGGAAGAATTACATGAAAAACTTGCTATAGAATTTCTAGATGAACTTATGGAACGTGGTCATATTTACGGATATCGTTTCCGACCTAATGAGAGAATTTATGGGAAGCCTGTTGAGGAATATAAAGGGAAATGTCTGGAAGGTAGAGCTTTTCAGGTAATGATTGATAATAATTTGGATTTCGCTACTGCCCTTTATCCTTATGAGCTTGTTACTTATGGAGAAACAGGTGCCGTTTGTCAAAATTGGATGCAATATCTTCTAATAAAGAAATATTTAGAAAATCTAACTCATGAAAATACACTTGTAGTCATGAGTGGTCATCCTCTCGGCTTGTTCAGATCTTCTCCTAATGCTCCTCGTGTGATCAATACAAATGGTCTAATGATAGGAGAATTCGATAATCAGGCAGATTTTAACCGTGCAAATGCTCTGGGTGTAGCAAATTATGGTCAAATGACGGCTGGAGGTTGGATGTATATTGGTCCTCAGGGGATCGTGCATGGAACTTATAACACAATTCTTATTGCAGGAAGAATGAAGCTTGGTGTTCCTGCAGATGGAGATCTAAGAGGAAAATTATTTGTTTCATCCGGTTTAGGTGGGATGAGTGGGGCACAACCAAAAGCAGTTGAAATTGCTAATGGAGTTGGGATTTTTGCAGAAGTAGATTTATCCAGAATTGAAACGCGTCATGAGCAAGGTTGGGTTGGAAAAATTGTAAAATCTCCCAAAGAAACATTTATAATGGCTGAGAAATACACAAAGACAGGGCAAAGTATTTCTATTGCATATTATGGAAACATTGTTGATCTCTTGGAATACGCAGTGGAAGAAAATATTTATATTGATCTTCTTTCCGATCAAACTTCCTGCCATGCAGCTTATGAAGGGGGGTATTGCCCTCAAGGACTCACTTTTGAAGAACGTACAAAAATGCTTTCTGATGATAGGAATAATTTTATCAAACTTGTAAACAGTTCATTAAAAAAACATTATGAGTATGTGAAGATCTTATCACAGCGCGGAACATATTTCTTTGATTATGGGAATAGTTTTATGAAGGCTGTTTATGATGCTGGAGTTAAAGAAATTGCAAAAAACGGTGAAAATACATATGATGGATTTGTTTTCCCGAGTTATGTTGAAGATATCCTGGGACCCGAACTTTTTGATTATGGTTACGGTCCATTTCGCTGGGTTTGCCTATCCGGGAAAGAAGAAGATCTTATTAAAACAGATAATGCAGCAGCAGCGATCATAAAAAATCTTCGGGCTGAGCCACGCTATCAAGATATGGATAATTATGCTTGGGTTCGTGATGCTATGAAAAATAAATTGGTCGTAGGAACTCAAGCACGCATACTCTATCAAGATGCACCTGGTAGACTTGCTATTGCTCTTAAATTTAATAACTTGGTTCGTGAGGGTATCATCGGACCAATCATGCTAGGAAGAGATCATCACGATACAGGTGGAACTGATTCTCCTTACAGGGAAACTTCCAATATTAAAGATGGTTCCAATATAATGGCAGAGATGAGTACCGAATGCTATGCAGGAAATGCAGCTCGTGGAATGAGTATGGTTACGCTTCATAATGGCGGTGGAGTTGGAATCGGTAAAGTTTCTAATAGTGGATTTGGTATGGTTTTGGATGGAAGTGAGAGAGTAAGTGATATTCTTGAACGAGCCTTCCCCTGGGATGTTATGTGTGGAGTTGCACGACGTGCCTGGGCGAGAAATGAGAATTCGATTGAAACAGTTATTGAACATAATAATAAATTTAAGAAAACGGATCATATTACACTTCCCTTTATTCCCAAAAAAGACTTAATCGAAAAGATCGTAGCTGAGAAACTTAAGAAATAATCTGATTCTCAACCTTGCAAATATGTAGGATAAATGTTTATTTAATAAAATGTTGTTGACAAGTTAGATAGCGTTTATTTTTTGTGTTCATGTGATTAAGCATTTTTATACGTGTAAATTTTATCCCATAGTTTTATGGAATTAATTATGAAGTATTAAGATGATTTCACTTGGGATAAAACCCGCAAAATTAGTAGGAGAGAAAAATGAAAAACGGCACAGTAAAATGGTTTAACGAGAAGAAAGGTTTTGGTTTCTTATCATGTGAAGATGGTAACGACTATTTCTGTCATCATTCAAACATTAGTGGTGATGGATTCAAAACACTTAACGAAGGCGAAAAGGTAACTTTTGACGTTGAAGAAAGCGATAA
>JAQICU010000169.1 GCA_027858325.1 Candidatus Cloacimonadota bacterium | reverse complement strand
CATTTAAATCCAAACGTAGTTACAAAATTGTATGAGACTGCTGAGATATTCTCTGAAACTGATGATATTCTTGAATCACTCGCAACCAGAAGATTTTTAAAAGCGCAGATCAAACACTCAAAAGATGAATGTAGATTATCAGCAAGAATTATAAGAAAAACAAAATCGGTATTGCGTTATTACGTATATAAAGAAGCTTATTCAAGAATTAACGGAAATGCAAAAGATTTCTATCATAATAATTTTGTAGAGATCGAAAACTTACTTACTTCAGATGGCTCCAAACAAATTTTCTTACCTAATAATGTTTTTATTTTTAAAAAATATGATGAACTTATCTTTACAAAAATAGATATTTCGAAATCTGAGAACAGTGGAAACGAAAAAGAAATAACTTCGCTTCGTAACCGGTTTACTTTTGAAGATTATCGGGTAATAATGAAGAAACTAAAAAAAATACCTAACAAGCGTAATTTATTCGAAGATAAAAAAGTTGCATATCTTGATCTTGATAAGACCTCTTTCCCGATTACAATTCGACATAGAAAACCCGGAGATAAGTTTTATCCTCTAGGTATGCAGCATAATAAAAAATTAAAGGATTTTTTGATTGACGAAAAAGTCCCAAAATTCGACAGGGATAAGGTGTTAATTTTTTGTGATCAGGAGAAAATAATATGGCTCGCAGGGCATCGAATAGATAATAGAGTTATTACTTCTGAGGAGACTCAGAATATCCTGCAGATCAGGATTGAAAAAATGGCGACCAAGAAAATGAGAGCAGCAGATAGAATGACTAAGAAATAGGAGGAGTAAGAAGCTTTCTTACAATTGAAATAATGCGAAATGATATTGAAAAAATATTAATAACTGAAACAGAAATACAAAAGAAGATCAAGCAGCTTGGTGAGCAAATATCAAAGGATTATGAAGGGAAGTATCCAGTTCTGATTTGTATCTTAAAAGGCGGGATTGTCTTTCTCTCAGATCTTATGAGGAGCATTTCTACTAAAGTAGAGCTTGATTTTATGTCACTTTCGAGTTATGGAAACAGCACTAAATCATCAGGAGTAGTAAAAATTAAAAAAGATATTGATGTAGATATTTCAAATAGGGATGTGATTATTATCGAAGACATAGTAGATAGTGGTTTAACCTTAAAATATCTTAATGAATATTTTAAACAACACAATTCTGATTCTGTAAAGATTTGTACACTACTAGATAAACCCAATGCACATCAAATAGATATCAAGATCGATTATGTTGGTTTTGAAGTTGGAAATGATTTCGTTGTTGGATACGGGCTTGATTATTCTCAGAAATACCGAAACCTTCCATATATAGGAATTCTTAAGAAGGAGATATATTCATAATGCAACAAAAACCAAAAAAAAATAATAAAAATAAAAATCAATTTCCCAAAATGAAGAAATCGCAGGCGATCACTTTTTGGATAGTGCTAATATTATTGGTTATTGTGATGTTCCAAATGAGTAAAATGAGTAATAGAGATACTCAAGAAATCTCATATTCAGACTTTCTGGAGATGGTTAAACGTGGTGAAGTACAAAAAGTTGGATTTGATGAAAAAGATGTAACAATAACCAGCATGACAGGACAGAACTTATCAACTTATCTACCCTTCAGAGATCCAGACCTGGTAAAACAACTTACCGATGCCGGAATTCAAGTTTATTCGCAAAAGCCGAATAAATTAATTGGAATGTTACTTTCCTGGTTTCCGTTCCTTATCTTTATTGGAATCTGGATATTCTTGATGCGCGGAATGAGAGGTGGAGCAAATAAGGCATTTAGCTTTGGCAAAAGCAAAGCCAAACTTAATGCTAACGGTAAAACTAAAATAACTTTTGAAGATGTAGCCGGAGTTGAAGAAGCAAAAGAAGAATTGGAAGAAATAGTTGAATTTTTAAAAGATCCTAAGAAATTCCAGAGACTGGGCGGTAGAATTCCCCGTGGTGTTCTACTTCTTGGAAGACCAGGAACGGGTAAAACATTACTGGCAAAAGCAGTCGCAGGAGAAGCTAAAGTCCCATTCTACAGTATCAGCGGTTCTGATTTTGTAGAAATGTTCGTTGGTGTTGGTGCATCTCGTGTTCGTGATATGTTTGCCACTGCAAAAAAAACTGCTCCCTGTATTGCTTTTATTGATGAGATAGATGCTGTAGGCAGGCACCGTGGATCCGGTCTTGGTGGTGGTCATGATGAAAGAGAACAGACTTTAAATCAATTACTGGTTGAGATGGATGGATTCGATCCTAATGATTCTGTTATCATAATTGCTGCTACGAACAGACCAGATGTACTCGATCCAGCGTTACTTCGTCCCGGGCGTTTTGACAGACAGATCATTGTGGACTTACCAGATATTAAGGGCAGAGAAGCGATATTAGGAGTTCATACTAGAAAGTTACCTATTTCAAAAAGTGTTAGATTAAATATAATTGCTCGTGTTACACCAGGCTTTAGTGGTGCAGATCTGGCTAACCTGGTTAATGAAGCGGCTTTACTGGCTGCAAGAACTGGTAAAAAGATGATCGAGATGAGCGATTTTGAAGAAGCAAAAGATAAAGTTACTTTAGGAAAAGCCAGGAAAAGTAAAGTTATTACAGAAGAAGATAAAAGAATCACTGCAATCCATGAAATTGGACATGTGCTTTGTTCAATGTTCTTATCGAAGGTAGAGCCAATTCACAAAGTTACGATCATCCCAAGGGGTTTCACCGGTGGAGCTACTCATTTTCTGCAAACCGATAAATCTTATTATTCCAAAAGTTATATGGAGCAGTCATTGATCGGGTTACTGGGAGGACGTGCAGCTGAAGAGATTTTCTTTAATGACGTCTCAACTGGTGCTTCCAACGATATTGAAAGGGCTACTGAAATTGCAAAGCAAATGGTTTGTAATTGGGGAATGAGCGAAAAAGTTGGTCCTATAACTTTAGTGAAAAAGCAGAGTCAGGTATTTCTAGGTAGAGATATTTCGCAGCACGATAGTATTAGTGAGACAACAGCAAGTGTTATTGATAGTGAAATTAAGCGCATTATTACAGAGGCTCATAAACAGAGTTTAGAGATCATTAATGGCAAACGTAAACTTTTGGAAAACTTAGCAGATGAATTGCTGCTTAAGGAAACACTTGATGCTGAAGAAATATTTGAATTAAGTTTGCCATTTATTAGCGGGACCGATAAAGAAATTGTAGAAAAACAATTTCTAAAGATCAAAGTAATAAATGATGAAATAAAAAAAGCGGAAAAAATGGCAAAAAAGGAAGAAGCTAAAAAGAAAGCAGCAGAGAAGAGAAAACTAAAGGCTGCAAAAGCAAAAAAAGAAGCAGAAATGCAAGATCGAGATCGAGGTCAAGAGCGAAAGGAAGAAGAAGATAAAGAACCCAAAAAATAGCATGAGGATCGTATAATGAAGGATATGCATGGCACAACAATACTAGGTGTTAAACTCAAAGGTAAAGTAGCTGTCGGTGGTGATGGACAGGTTACATTAGGTCATACTGTAGTGAAAGCAACCGCACAGAAGATCAGAACATTATATGATGGAAAAGTAATTGCCGGATTTGCCGGTGCAACTGCAGATGCTTTTACATTATTCGAGAAATTCGAAGGAAAATTAAAAGAATATAAAGGAAATTTGAAGCGAGCCGCAGTTGAACTGGCAAAGGATTGGCGCTCAGATAAAATTCTGCGTAGATTAGAAGCAATGATCATTGTAGCGGATAAGAAAACGCTTCTTTTAGTTTCCGGAACAGGTGATGTACTTGAACCGGATGATGATATTATAGCAATAGGCTCAGGTGGTAATTATGCGCTGGCAGCAGCAAAAGCTCTGATTGATAATAAAGAACTGGCAGCTTCACAGATAGTAGAACGCTCTTTGAAGATCGCATCTGAAATCTGCATTTATACAAACAATAACATTATGATCGAGGAACTCTAATGAAAAAATTCACGCCAATTAGAATTGTTGAAGAACTTGATAAATATATAATAGGACAGGACAAAGCAAAACGAGCTGTGGCAATTGCCCTGCGTAACCGTTGGAGAAGACAACAAGTGGAAGGCGAACTCCAACAGGAGATTATGCCAAACAATATCATACTGATAGGACCGACCGGTGTTGGAAAAACAGAAATCGCCCGTAGGCTTTCCCGATTGGCAAAAGCTCCATTCATAAAAGTAGAAGCATCCAAATTTACAGAAGTTGGATATGTTGGACGGGATGTTGAATCCATGGTACGTGAACTGATGAATATAGCTTTAAACGATGTTCGTATCGAGATGACAAAACGTGTACAGATTCAGGCAAAGATTAATGCACGTAAGCGAATTATAGATATTCTCTATCCAAAGAATCCGCTTAATCCACAAGATACAGAAGAAGAGATCAAGAAAAAGGAAGACAGATATCAGCGCATCCGCAAAAAAATGGAAACACTCTTTGATACTGGAGAACTGAATAACAGGGATGTAGAAATTTCTTCGCAACGACGAGCTCCACAAATTGATTTGTTTTCTCATAGCGGAACCGAAAGTTTTGAACTACCTATTGGTGAGATAATGGCTGGCATCATGCCTTTAAATAAAAGTAAGAAGAAGAAGAAAGTTAAAGTTAATGAAGCTTATAAAGTACTGGTTGAAGAAGAAGCAAGCAAACTTGTTAATCCTGAAATCGTAAAAGCAGAAGCTAAAAAACGGGTTGAAGATAATGGAATTATATTTATAGATGAGATCGATAAGATTGCTGGGAATGAGAATAGAACTGGAGCTGATGTATCACGAAGTGGTGTTCAGCGCGACCTCCTCCCTATTGTAGAAGGTTCAAACGTTCCAACAAAACATGGACTTATTGATACATCTCATATTCTGTTCATCGCAGCTGGTGCCTTTACTACTTCCAAACCTTCTGACCTTATACCGGAATTACAGGGACGTTTCCCAATTCGTGAAGAATTGCACAGCCTTTCCAAAGATGATCTGCATAAAATCCTGCTCTATCCTAAAAATTCTTTAACCAAGCAATACGTCGCCCTGTTCAAAGCGGAAAATGTAAAGCTAAGATTCAATGATGATGCAGTTGAGGAGATTGCTAATTTTGCTGCAAAGGCTAATTTGAAGATGGAAGATATCGGAGCACGAAGACTTCATACGATCATGAATTCTCTTTTGGATGACCACCTGTTCAATATGCCGGATCCTCAAATCAAATCGGTTAATATTACTAAAACTAAAGTTAATAACAAACTTGATAAGATCATTAAAAATGAAGATTTGAGTAAATATATTTTGTAAGATGAGAATCGATTCTTATTCATTCGGAAAAATTGTTATCTTTGGTAAAACAAACAATTCAATCGAATATAAAATAGGTGTAGTAATAGCACTACATTTGACGTGCTAAAAATAATTATGGAAGAGAAATTCAAATAAACAATAATGGAGCAATCATGAAAAAATTAATTCCCTTTTTCTTTTTATCCTTTCTCTTCATCTCTCTCCTTTCTGCTGAAGTGATCTCAATAAAACTTCCGAAGAAAGAAGCTGTAAAACTGACACCTTATGCTACTTTTGATTTTGCTGACATTAATGAATCTTCGGCAATTGTTAAAAGCCGGGTGTGGGATGATGTTTATTGGACATTGAACGATTCTGGCTGCAACAACCGCATTTTCCCATTTAACAGCAATGGAGAATTGTATCGTGCAGAATGGTACAAAGAAAAAGACGGTGGAATATTTATCGGTAATGCTATAAATATCGACTGGGAAGAGATGGCAGTTGATAATGATGGAAATCTATATGTTTGCGATACGGGTAATAATTTTAATACCAGAAAAGATCTGGCAATTCATGTTGTAAAAGATCCCTTTCCATATGCAACCGGAAACACAACATCTTTCCAAACAATTAATTTTTATTACCCTGAACAAAAAGCATTTCCAGCTGATCCGAACAACTTTGATTGCGAAGCCGTCTTTTGGGCAAAAGATAATTTGTATCTTCTCACCAAACACCGTGCCGATACACAAACACATCTTTATAGGTTCGATAGTGTAGATCAATTGAAGATCAATCCTGTAACAAGAATTGGAACATTTGAAATTGGTGGAATGGTAACTGCTGCCGATGCATCAATTGACGGGACAAAACTTGCTGTTCTTACATATAATAGCGTTTGGGTATTTGAAGCTGAAGATGGAAATTACTTTGAAGGAAAGATAAGCTGGCTGCCAATAACTGCAAATCAATGCGAAGCTATTTGCTTTAACGGTGATGATCTCATTATCACCAGTGAGCAGATGGAGCTTTTTAAACTTCCCATATCTGAACTTATTCCGGTTAATTAATGAAAAAAGTACTTCTTTTAATTTGGCTCTTGCCAATTCTTCTTTTTAGCGAAATTACTAACGATTACAAGATAGCAATAGGTGAGGATATTTATTATTCCTCATTCAGCTCTGCCACAACAGATTCATTAATTTTGTATATTTACAGACATGAAGCGGAAGAGCAGATTAATTATTACAATTTGGATGGGACAACTCAAAAATTCACTTATAAAGACAGCATTAATAATATCGATCTTTCTGCAATTAAAGATAGTGAGAATGTAATTCTAAAAGGAATCTTCGGTGATAAAGTTATCGATGCAATAGTTGAGCTCGATGAGAGTCCCTGGAAACAATCAATGTCATATTCTTTATCAGAATTTGCATTATCGGGAGAAGATAAGATCAAATACTGGATTATTCGTCTTGATAAATTCAAAAGTGAGAAAATGCAAGCAGAAAAAACAGGCTCAGAAGATATTATTATCAATAGCAAACTATATCACACTATAAAGGTTAAAATAAGCGCTGTAGGACTTCGCTCTAAGTTTTGGTCTGGTCATTATTGGTTTCGTGATTCAGACGGCTTATTCTTGAGATATGAAGCCTTGAACGGTCTCCCCGGTTCCACTAAAACTGTAATTGAAATACTTGAGAAGGAGTAAAATATGGGAATTCCCGACATTAAACACTTTTCTGTGATATTCAATCCTATTGCCGGAAAAGGAAACGCACTTAAAAAACTTCCGAATATACAAAAATTTTTAGAAGATAATAATTTGAAATTCAAGATTTATATAACAGAAAGAATTGGACATGCAATAGAATTAGCTGCAGAATTATGTAAAATTCCAAATACTGCAACAATCGCTGCAGGTGGAGATGGAACAGTAAATGAAGTTATTAATGGATTAATGCATGCTAAAGACAAAAAACCTGAAATCACTCCAGTTTTTGGAGTACTGCCAATTGGGCGAGGAAATGATTTTGCCTTTGGTGCTGGTGTTCCAGCGATTCTTGAAGATTGTTTAACAGCCCTTATAGATGTTGATACCCAACCGATCGATATTGGTTTGATAAAAGGTGGAGATTATCCTTCCGGAAGATATTTTGGAAACGGTATTGGAGTAGGATTTGATACTATAGTTGGATTGGAAGCAGCTAAGATGAAACATATTCACGGTGCGGCAGGTTATATGATCGGGGCATTAAAAACTTTGATAACTTATCCTTCTGCCCCTGAAATTGAAATGGAGATCAATGGAGAGAAAGGAGTTTACACTCCCGCTCTTGTTTCCATAATGAATGGTCGCAGAATGGGTGGTGCTTTCTTCATGGCTCCTGATGGGAAGAACAATGATGGATTTTTAAATCTGTGTATGACCCAACAGGGAACCCGTCTAAAACTATTACAAACAATGTTTCATTATACCAAAGGAACTCAAGGTGAGCTTGAAAATACAAAAACCGCTCTAATTTCAGCAATAACATTCACAGCCATTAAAGGCGAAATGGCTGTTCATGCTGATGGAGAGACTATTTGCGAGAAAGGTAAATTACTGGAGATCAGTTGCATCCCAAATGCACTGAATATCATAAAGGTAGTTTAATTGAATTTAGCCGGCAAATTTGCAACTATTGCAATTTATACAATTTTACGAATAATATGCAGAGTAGATTCTAAAGAGTTAGAAAAAATTCCTTTAAGAGGACCATACATAATTGCCATCAACCATACAAATTTTCTGGAAGTACCAATGATATTCACACATTTACTTCCTAGAAAAGTTGTTGGAATCGTCAAAAAAGAAACTTGGAAAGGTGGTTTAATAAAATGGATGGCAAATACGTGGGAAGCAATTTCTGTTGATCGAGAAGGACAAACAACCGAAACATTCCGTCAATCAAGAAGAGTACTTAATCAAGGTTATTTTTTGGTCATCGCTCCGGAAGGAACGCGGAATCAAGATGGCAAACTTCGTATGGGAAAACCCGGAGTTGTCAGCATTGCTTTGCGTTCTAAAGTTCCGATTATTCCAGTTGTACATTATGGTGGTGAACAAATTATTAAAAATCTGAAGTCTTTGCGAAGAACAAAAT
>JAQICU010000131.1 GCA_027858325.1 Candidatus Cloacimonadota bacterium | reverse complement strand
GTAGTTAATATTCTCAAAATACGTGCCGGGCTGTACAAGTACTGTGTCAGTGTTGGTTGCGGCATCAATACCGGCTTGTATGTTGGGTTGGTCTGCAGGTACATTGATAATAGTGGCAGCCAGATAGGTTGATAAAATAAGAAAAACAAAAATCAAATAAATAGTTTTCATTTTTTCCTCCTTTGAAAACTTTTTCGGCCAGTTCGTAGAGCTATCCCTACTATAATTTTTTGCTATTTCAACAACAGCATCTTCTTTGTTTCGGTTATGGTTTGTGTTTGTAATTTATAGAGATATATTCCTGATGTTTGATTTGCTGCATCCCATAAATAGCTATGATTACCGGGTTCAAATTGTTGTGATTCGATTATTTGCCCTTTTATATTGAATAAAGTAAGAATTCCTGTTTCATTTTCTTTTATATCAAAACTGATAGTTGTTAATGGATTGAATGGATTGGGGTGATTTGGGTAGAGTTGTGTATTAATGGGAAGCAAAACAACATCACCACTTACAGAAGTTACAGTAATATAATCCACCTTGATTTCAATATCAGTATTTGTACCATCACTTACCGTTAATGAAACTGTATAAACACCCACATCATCATAAATATTAATTGGATTTTGCTCATTACTATCCATAAAACCGTCATTATCAAAATCCCATAACCATGTTGTAGGATCACCTGTAGATAAGTCTGTGAAATTAACTTCTAAAGGACTATTACCAGTTAAAGGGTTACCAGTAAAATTTGCATCAATTAGTCCCAACACAGTTATATAATCTTCTTTAGTTATCGTATCTTCATATGTCCCATCACTTACAATTAAAGTAACAGAATAAATACCAATCTGGGTATAAGTAAATATTGGATTTTGATTGTAAGCATCAATTACTCCATCGTTATTAAAATCCCACTGCCAAGTGATAATATCTCGTGAATTCTCTTTATGAACAATTTTTGAGTTATTCTTATTTGTTGTATCTCCCAATAAGTTAGGAAGACCACCGGTTGACAGATCAGTGAATTGTACTTCAAGTGGTATTATGCCTTCTAATGGCTCAGCTTCAAAATCTGCAATAATTGGATCTCCAACAGTTATATAATTCACCTTTGTTTCTATATCGCTAAATGTGCCATCACTCACTGTCAATATTACTGTGTATACTCCTTCTTCGGAGTAAGTGTGATTTGGATTTTGTTCATAAGAATCAATTGTTCCGTCATTATCAAAATCCCATTCCCAGGAGACGATTTCACGTGAACTATTTTGCTCGATCATTCTCTCATTACCTGCTTTGGATAATCTAAGTGTATTCTTCTCCTCATTAGGAATTACATCGAGTCCACCGGAAGATAGATCGGTAAATTGAACATTAAGAGGTGTCAAACCGGCAAGAGGTTCTGCTACAAATTCAGCTATTAGCGTTTCTCCAACTGTGATATACTCATACTTTGATTCAAAAGCAGTATTTGTACCATCACTTACTATCAAAACAACTGTATATGCTCCCTCTTCTGTGAAAGTATAGGTTGGATTCTGTTCATAAGAATCAGTTGTCCCATCACTGTCGAAATCCCATTCCCAGTAGACAATTTCACGTGAATTATCTTTCTTGATCATTCTTTCATTACCTGCATTGGAAGATCTAAGTGTATTCTTAGATTCAAGAAGAATTAAATCAAGCCCCCCTGAAGATAGATCAGTAAATTGAACATTAAGCGGTGCCAAACCAATAAGTGGTTCTGCTTCAAAATCTGCGATTAGTGGATCACCAACAGTTATATAATCAATCTTTGTTTCTGTATCTACAGCTGCATTATCATAAACAGTTAATGAAATAGTATATATTCCAACATTAGTATAGTTATAAATCGGATTTTGTTCATAAGAATCTATTGAACCATCATTATCGAAATCCCATTCCCACAAAATAATATCAAACTCACCTGTAGATAGATCTGTAAACTGAACATTAACTGGTGATAAACCTGTAAGTGGGTCTGCTGCAAAATCTGCAATTAACGGATCACCAACAGTTATATAATCCACCTTTATCTCTGTATCAGTATTTATTCCATCGCTTACAGTTAATGAAACTGTATATAATCCTTCTACTGAATATACGTAAGTTGGATTCTGTTCATAAGAATCTATTGTCCCATCATTATCGAAATCCCATTCCCAACTTGTTGGAATACTTCCTGTAGTTAAGTCTGTAAAATTAACTGTTAATGGTGGATCATCGGAGATAACATCGGCTGAGAATTCAGCATTCAGAGGAGGTAAAGGAGGGCTAAAGCTGAGATCTATTGCAACATAACGAAGTGGATTATTTGTTAAAGAACCATGATTTTGAATAGCTGAGCCATAATCACCATCATCCATAAACACAAAATTAAGTTTTGCATGATAGTTGCCAGGTACATTGCTGAGAATTTCAAGTTTGTCGCCAAGAGAAATGTTAACAGGAAGCATACCCGCTAATTCCGGTGCATAGTTGCCATCATAGTGATTTGCAGGATCTATAACATTATCATTGGGATTAGCATTGATGTATCTGATATCTGACCAGGTAGCTCCTCCATCATCAGAAATTATGATAGCGATCTCAGGTTGTTCAATCCAACCGTCGTAACCATTTACTTCATGATAAGCATTTTGAAGTTTTGCGCCATCATGCCAGGCAGCAACTAACCAATCTCCATTTGCGACCATTTTACAGTTACTTTCATGGAAATAAGCGTCTTGATAATCACCATCGTAGAACCAACTGGGAGCACTCATTACTACTATAGGCCAGCCAAATATATCATATTCATCTACTTCCCCATCATCATCCAGGTCAAATGCCACTGCCATATGGTCATCAGCCGGATCAGTATCCTGAACATCTATATCATAGAAGCTGAATTCATGTGTTTCAGTATCAAAAGTAAATATCTTGGGATAAATATAGGCAACCCAATACTCACCGTCATCTATGTTTTCTTGTGAGTTATAGTTCACACCAGTCATCCATTGTACTTTTGTATTATTGTCTGTGAATACCCCATTATAATGGCTAAGATCAATTGAAGGAACTATAAACATTTCAGAAGGCGTCATTCCATCATCATTATACCATAAATAATCACCAGTTTGGTTATTTGTAGGATTTGCCATAGGTTGTTTTAGTTGCTGGGTATATCTTGTAAATGTTTCACCGTAATCGTCACTATAAAAAGCAATTAAAGAATCAGCTACTGAACCAAAGAAAACAACTTGACCATCAATTTCACTTACTACCAGATCTTTATTTATATTGGCAGTACCATTATATTCTATCTCATCAAAAAATGGAAATGATTGCACAGTCCAATCTAGATCTGATGAATTCTCTATATCTATATGATCAAAATCTGCATACAAATAAAGGCAATTATTACTGGATGGATACTGATTTCCGTATGCATGAGCTCTTCTGTGTCCAGCTTCCGGTGATGGTCCAACCCAAACTTGAGGCCAGATAAACTCATCATCATAATGTCCTGTAAATGGTATACTCACTTCCGGATTATCAATAAGAATAAATGGTGATCTCCATGAGCCGGGAGAACCAGTTGCATGGAATAATGTATAAGACATATTAGAGTCATAACTTCCATCTGGTTCAGTAATTGAATGCCATGCTACAAAGGCATCACCCGTATATGGATCAATCGCCAGAGATGTAAAACCTTCACGATAGATATCTGAATTAGCAGCATTACTCTGTTCCAGTGTTCCATCAGTATTAACATAACTGTAATAAGCTCTACGGTCTGTAGCAACTGCTGATGTTTCTGAACGCATGTAAGTTACATACGATCCACCTGCATCATAATAATATGGCATCGAAATATCAGGTTGTTTTCTTAGGTTATACCCATTGTAACTGAAGGGCATATAGTCATAGTACGAACTTGTTAAGTAAGTTGTGTCGTCACCATCACCGTTGGGGATAAAGGAATACTCAGGTGCAGGATCTTGATCCCTTGATATATTTCTCATTCCAAATCGCATTCCCGGTGTGTAGCTACCTTTTGCAACCTGGGGGGGTTGCATAAAATCTTCTGCTGCAAGTGAACACACTACTAAACTTAAGCATAAAATAATTAAAAACTTTTTCATTTTCTCACTCCCTGTTAATATCTTTTTAAATAATTATTAATATTTCTATTAACTAATTTCAATTTACTCCGCCATCTTTCTTCCTAAGTATTCTTTGTTCAAAGCTATTTAGTTGACAC
>JAQICU010000122.1 GCA_027858325.1 Candidatus Cloacimonadota bacterium | reverse complement strand
GTATTGGGAAGAAATCAGCTGAGCGTCTCATTATAGAATTAAAAGATAAAGTTGGTGATATTTCTTCAAAGTCTATTGATAGAGATTATCCTGATGCAGACATAGAAATAATTCAAGATGCAGAAACTGCCCTTCTTACTTTGGGATATAAGCGTTATGACATAAGAAATATAATCTCCAAATTGATGAAAGATAATGATTATTCTACATCAGAAGAAATAACAAAAGCTGCAATAAAGGCATTATACAAAAAAAGAAATATATGATAAATGTTAGACTGGAAGCCTATAAGATAATTCTCAAGGTTATCTCAAAGAATATATTCTCCGATAAATTACTCCATCAAATGACAAAGAAAATAAATCAAGCTGGAGAAAGATCTGATCTACTTTATGTTCTTGTAAAGGGTGTAATTAAGATGCAGACGAATCTGGAATATATTGCTTCCGGATATACCGATCCAAAAAAGTTCTCAAACACAAATAACAAAATAAAGATACTATTATATATGGGGTTATATCAACTTATATATTGTGATTACATTCCCCAACACGCTGCTGTTAATGAAACTGTTGCCATTGCGAAAAAAATGTATGGTGAGAAAGTTGCCAATTTTATTAATGCTATTCTGAGAAAACATATTCGTGAAGAGAAAATTGAATATCCTTCTGAAACGTTGGATAGAATTTCAGTTAAGCATTCATTTCCAAAAGCAATAATTGAGAAATGGATAGAATATTGGGGTGAAAAAGATACGGAAAGATTATGCATTTATTATAATCAATCACCTAATTTACATATCCGAATAAATACATGTGCAACAAATAAGAGAAGATTAATAGAATATTTGTTAAGGCGAGAAATAATTGTTATTGAAAGTGAAGCTTCTGAGAACATTTTAATTACAGACCAGGCAAGGGATGTATTAAATGACGTTTCCTTCTCAGAGGGGTATTTTTCCATTCAGGATGTATCAGCTGCTTTAGTTGTGGAATTAATGAAACCTGAACAAAATGAATCTATCTTGGATCTTTTTGCAGCTCCAGGCGGCAAAGCTACTTATATAGCCGAGTTAATGCGTAACACAGGCGAATTGATAGCAGTCGATAAATTCCCGAATAAGATAAAGAAACTCAAAAGAGCAGTTGAAAGGCTAAAGATAACCAATATGAAACTTCATGCGAATGATGCCTTCAAATTTGGACCAATGGCTCCAGCTTATGATAGGGTTCTTCTGGATGTACCCTGTTCCGGTTGGGGCGTTTTCCAAAAGAAAGCAGAACTAAGATGGCAGATAAATCAGGATATGAAAGAACTAATTAAACTCCAGAAGAAGGCACTTGATCTCGGGTCGAAATTCTTGCGTCCCGGTGGAATTTTAGTCTATAGTACTTGTACTTTGAACAAAGAAGAAAATGAAGCACAGATTGAAAATTTTCTGAATAGGAATCCTGAACTTACACTTGAATCTGCAGAACAATTTATTCCAAAAGAATTTACTGAAAATGGCTATTTGAAAACACTGCCTTTCCAAAATAATTCAGATGGTGCCTTTGCAGCTAGAATGAAAAAAAAGGTATAGGAGTAGATGTATGATAAAAACAAAATCAATTTTGATAGCATTTGGTATTTTAGTAGGATTATTCATAATTGCTTTTTTTGGAACCGACATTATCATGAAAATAATAGTTGGTCATGGTAATGAAGTTCAAGTTCCGCTTCTGTTAGGTGAGGACTATGAAGTAGCACGTAAAACGTGTAAAGATATGAAATTATATATTGAACAGAGCGAACTGATCCATGATGAGAATATCGAAAAGGGAAAGATAATCTCGCAAAAGCCTAATCCGGGTATTATGACCAAAAAATACAGAACGGTCAGTGTAGTCATCAGTAATGGTCCAGAGATGGTAAGAATTCCTTATCTTGATAATTTAAGTATAGTTGAAGCAAAATTGAAATTGGAAAATGCAGGACTTTCTTTAGGTGAAAAAGTGTTCAGATATTCAGAAGAAGTAAATAAAGGAAATGTGATATATTCTCAACCAATGGCTGATGAATTAATACCTAAGAAAAGTAGTGTAAAAATTATTATAAGTTTGGGAAAATATATAACTTCTTCAGGTGATGATAATAAATGGAAAAACCTTCTGGGAGAGTAAAGAGAAATTAGCAATAAAAACGCATCAATACACAACCTTAGATGTTTATATTATCAAAAAAAATAATAAAAAAACAAAAATAATCAGGGTTTATTTTTTAAGAAATATTTAAAGAGTTTGTAACTTCAAGAATTACAAAGAGTTACGAGCCTAGTATTTGCACAATAAAAACTCTCATTAAATTAGCTAACCTTATGCAAACAAAATAGTTGACACATATTTACGTCATGGTGTTATTGTCCCATAAAAAAAATGAAAAAAAAGGATAATAATATTACTAAAAAGGAAGAGGTTTAATATGACAAACACGAAATATACTGCAAGGAATATCAAAGTTCTTAAGGGTCTTGAAGCCGTTCGAAAACGTCCGGCAATGTATATTGGTGGAACCACTGAAAGAGGGCTGCACCATTTGGTTCATGAAGTAGTTGATAATAGTATTGATGAAGCTCTCGCCGGGTATTGTGATAAGATAGAGATAACTATTCATGATAATGGGTGGGTTTCAGTCATAGACAATGGACGGGGAATTCCAGTAGAGATACACAAAACAGAAAAAATTCCGGCTGTAGAGGTTGTAATGACCGTGTTGCATGCCGGAGGTAAATTCGATGATAAATCTTATAAGGTTTCCGGTGGTTTGCATGGTGTAGGAGTTTCTGTTGTTAATGCGCTTGCCGAGCATCTAGAAGTGGAGATTTATAAAGAGGGTAAGATTTATCATCAAGCTTATGCAAAAGGGATTCCACAAACCAAAGTAGAAGTAATTGGAAAGACGAAGAAAACTGGAACAAAAATAAGTTTTATTCCAGATAATTCCATTTTTGAAACTACTACATTTAACTTTGATTATCTTTCAACACGGTTGAGAGAATTGGCATTTCTTAATAATGGAATACTGATCTCACTTAAGGATGAAAAGGAGGATAAACAACATGATTTTCATTATGAAGGCGGGATTAAATCTTTTGTTGAATACCTTAATGAAAATAAGAAAGTTCTTTTTCATGAACCTATTTATATTAAAGGACAAAAGGAAAGTACTGAATTCGAAGTAGCAATTCAATACAACGAAGGATTCCAGGAAACAATCCATAGTTTTGCAAATAACATTAACACTATGGAGGGTGGTACTCACCTTAGTGGATTTAAATCAGGTTTAACGCGGGCGGTTAATACTTATATAAGAAATGCAAATATATTGAAGAATGAGAAAGTATCTCCCGGTGGTGGTGATATTCGTGAAGGTATAACAGCTATCATCAGTGTGAAACTTCGAGATCCTCAGTTTGAAGGTCAAACTAAAACAAAACTCCAGAATAGTGATATAGAAGGAATTATTAATTCTATTGTTTATGAGAAGCTTATGGAATTCTTTGAAGAGAATCCAAAAGAATCCAAGAATATTGCTATGAAGGCAATTCTTGGCGCTAGATCTCGTGAAGCCGCTAGAAAGGCTAGAGAATTAACTCGAAGAAAATCAGTTTTGGAGAGTGGAAGTCTTCCCGGTAAATTAGCAGATTGCTCAATTCAAGATCCATCTCAAACTGAGATCTTCCTGGTTGAGGGTGATTCTGCCGGTGGTTCTGCTAAAATGGGCAGAGATAGAACTTTTCAAGCAATTCTACCACTCTGGGGTAAAATGCTTAACACAGAAAAAGCTAGAATTGATAAAGTACTTAATAATGATAAGATCCAACCTGTTATATTAGCTCTTGGTGCAGGTATTGGTGATGAGTTTGATATTTCTAAATTACGTTATAATAAAGTAATTATTATGGCGGATGCCGATGTGGACGGTCAGCATATTGCAACTTTATTACTTACATTCTTTTTCAGATATATGCGTCCTTTAGTGGAATATGGTCACATCTATATAGCAAAACCTCCTCTGTTTCTAGTAAGAAAAGGAAGAAGCAAAAAATATGCCTTCTCCCAAAAAGAAAGAGATGAGATAATGAAAGAAATGGGTGGGCGTGGCTTACATTTACAAAGATATAAAGGTCTGGGTGAGATGAATGCTGACCAACTATGGGATACAACACTTGATCCTGAAAGAAGAATACTCATATCTGTGAGGATAGATGATGCTATCGAAGCTGATAGAGTGTTTACAATATTAATGGGTGATGAAGTAGAACCACGAAGAGAATTTATTGAGCGGAATGCACAATATGCAGAAGTTGATGTTTAGGAGGATGAATGATACACGATAGATCGAGAATTGAATTATTAGAAATAGAAGATGTACTAAAAAAATCATATCTGGAATATTCAATGAGTGTAATTGTTTCCAGAGCATTACCAGATGTTCGAGATGGCTTGAAACCTTCACAGCGAAGGATACTTTTTGCTATGAACGAACTTAACTTAGCTCCCGGCAAAGGTTTTAGAAAATGTGCAAAGATTGCTGGTGACACTTCTGGTAACTATCACCCACACGGCGAACAAGTCATTTATCCAACATTAGTTAGAATGGCTCAACAATGGAGCTTACGATATATGCTTGTTAATGGTCAGGGTAACTTTGGTTCTCAAGACGGTGACCCACCCGCTGCTATGCGTTATACTGAGGCAAGGCTACAAAATGCAGCTGTAGACCTTATGGGCGATCTTGAAAAAGATACTGTTGATTATAAGACAAACTATGATGATACAAGAAAAGAACCTGTTGTATTCCCATCTAAATTCCCAAATCTTATTGTTAATGGTTCATCCGGTATTGCCGTGGGAATGGCTACAAATATGGCTCCGCATAATGTTGGCGAAGTCTGTGACGGTATTATTGCTTATGTAGATAATCCTGAAATGGAAACTGCAGATTTTCTTAACTACATAAAAGGACCTGATTTCCCAACCGGCGGCTATATTATTGGTAAACAAGGAATTAAAGATTACTACGAAACAGGTCGCGGTCGTGTAATAATGCGCGGTAAAGCCGCAATTGAAACAAAGAACAATGGTTCTGAAATGATCGTGATCACAGAAATTCCTTATATGCTGAATAAAAGTTTGTTGATAAAAAAGATCGTAAGTGTTGTTAAAGATAAACGAATTGAAGGCATAAGTGATATCCGTGATGAATCGGGACGCCAAGGAATGCGTCTTGTAATTGTAGTGAAACGAAATTACGAGGCTAGTTCTGTTCTTAACAAATTGTACAAATATACTCAGTTACAAGAAAGTTTCAGTGTTAACAACAGAGCTTTGGTGAATGGCATTCCAATGGTTATTAACATGAAGGATATGATTACTAACTATGTAGATTTTCGTCATGAAGTTGTTGTACGCAGAACCAAGTTTAAACTTAAAAATGCTGAAGAACGTCTACATATTTTAGAAGGTTATAGAATTGCATTGGATAACATTGATGAGATCATTTCAACTATTAAAGCTTCTAAAAATGCGCAGGAAGCAAATATTAAACTGCAGGAGAAATTCACACTTTCTGAGATCCAGGCAAAAGCTATTTTGGAAATGAAACTTCAAAAACTTACCGGGCTGGAAAGAGATAAAGTTGAAAAAGAATATAAAGAAATTATCAAGACAGTTAAAAAACTTAAAAGTATTTTGGAAAAAAGATCACTTCGGATGAATATCATCAAAAAAGAAGTTGGTGAGATCAAGAGCAAGTATGCTGATCTTAGAAGAACAACGATCTTAGATGGTTCTGCAGATATTGAGACCGAAGATATGATCGCTGATGAAGATATGGTTATTACAATTTCTCGTCATGGCTACATCAAACGTCTTCCAATAAGAACTTACCGAAATCAGGGAAGAGGCGGAAAGGGATTATCCGGTTCAAATCTTAAAGATGAAGACTTTACTGAAAACATCTTTGTTGCTTCAACTCATGCTTATATCCTATTCTTTACAGATCATGGAATCTGCCATTGGCTCAAAGTTCACAGAATTCCAAAAATGGGAAGACTTGCCAGAGGAAAAGCTATTGTGAATCTTCTTCAACTTGAGAAAGATGAAAAGATAGAAGCATTTGTGACGGTAAGAGATTTTAATGATCCGTATTATGTTACAATGGTAACAAAGAACGGTACAATTAAAAAATCTGAGTTGAAATCGTTCTCAAGACCGAGAGTTAATGGGATAATCGCGATAAAATTATTGGATGACGATAAGCTGATAGAAGCAAAAATAACCGAAGGTGACAATGATATTATCTTAGCTACCAGAAAGGGATATGCAAATAGGTTTAATGAAACTGATGCAAGATCAATGGGTAGGAATTCACAGGGTGTACGCGGTATACGCCTAAGAGAAGATGACGAAGTTGTTGCAATGGTGGTTGTGAAACGTGAAGGAACACTTCTGTCGATAAGTGAGAATGGTTACGGAAAACGAACCGAGATCAGCGGGTACAAAGTTACAAAACGTGGTTCAAAAGGTGTTATCACACTTAAAACTACTAAGCGTAACGGAAAATTAATATCTCTTCTGGAAGTTGTAGATAATGATGATCTCATGATCGTTACAAGAGAAGGTATGATCATTCGTCAACCTGTAAATAGAATATCCATTATAGGCAGAAATACACAAGGTGTAAAATTAATAGCACTTAATGAAAAAGATAAAGTGTATGATATTACTCGTATTATTGCAGAAGATGAGCAGGAAGAAGGTGAAGAACAAAATGAATCTCAAGATCAACTTCCTGGAGAGGAATTATTGGAAGATAATAATATAGTTGATACAGATAGAAAGGCTATAAACGAGGAAGTTATAGATGAAGTAGAAGACTTTGTTAAGAATGCTCCGGAGAAAGGTATTAAAGAGTTTGAAGATAATAGTAAAGTAGTTCCGGAGGAAGTTAAAAAGGACAAAGTAATTGATGAAACAATAAAAGAAAATGATAATGAACAAGAACTGGAGATTGATTTCGGACTTGACAACTAATAAACAACAATAACGTTAAACACAAATAAATGCAGAGACGATTTTTTATGATCGTCTCTGCTAATATGTGAGGTAAAAATATGAAGCGATTTATTTTTCCAATACTATTATCTGTCTTAATATTTTCTGGCTGCACAATTAAATATGTTCCTGTTCAAACTGACGGTGTTACGATTGCTGATGACTTTGGTGTTAATAAAACAAAATCCTATACTTTTGCTGCTGCTAATGAATATTGGAATAAAGAGCCACAAGGAATAACAAACTATTTTACAACATTCTACGTTTCGATTCAGAATCGAAAACGTGATGATTTAGAAGTTAATATGAGCGATTTTGGTTTAATTGACAAAAATGGTAACCAGTATGATGTAGTCACACAGGATTATATTGAAAATCTGCTTGCTCCTAGACAAATTGATTATCTTCTGTTAAACGAAAATGAAGAAGAGCTTATTGATACTGAAGAATTTTTTAATGAACAAAAACAGATTATGGAACAATGGCGGATAGCTCAAAATAATCTCATAACTTATTCTTTCCATTTTGGGAAGATCTTACCCGGAGCAAAAAAATCAGGTTTTATTTTCTTTCCTAAATTGGAATCTCAAAATGCTGAATGTGAGTTGTGATATTATAATATGAGCATTAATTTCATTAGACTTGATGAGAAAAAAAAGCAAGCAAGAGAATAAATTAACTTTAAAACATAATAAAACCTTCAAGGAGAATAGGTCTTTGGAGGCTTTTTTGTTATTTCAAAGCATTGACAAATTATCACAAAATTAAATTCTCGCACAAAATTGATATAAATAAAAGGATATGAATATGTTAGATTTTATTAAAGATAAAAAGAGAACTCATTATACGACAAAATTGAATAAACAAAATGTTGGTGAAAATGTAACTCTTATGGGTTGGGTACATCGTCGTAGAGACCTTGGCGGGCTTATTTTTATCGATATTCGTGATGTCTCAGGAAAAGTTCAGATCGTTTTTCATCCAGAGAATAAAGCAGTTCATACAAAAGCCGGTAAACTGCGAAATGAATATGTGATAGCGGTAACCGGTAAAGTAGTTTTACGCGATTCCGCAAATATCAATAAAGAAATGGAAACAGGGAAGATCGAAGTTGAAGCACAGGAATTGCTCCTGCTCAATAACTCCGAACCGCTGCCGGTTCAAATTAATGAAAATGTTTTAGCAGAGGAAGACCTTCGTCTTAAATATAGATATCTTGATCTGCGTCGGGATAAGCTTAAAGATATTATTCTGATAAGGCATGAGATAGTATATGCGATAAGAGAATTTTTAATTAAAAAAGATTTCTATGAAATTGAAACTCCTATGTTGATGAAAAGTACACCGGAAGGTGCTAGAGATTTTCTAGTTCCAAGTAGAGTGCATAATGGCAAATTTTTTGCACTTCCGCAATCTCCACAGATCTACAAACAGCTTCTTATGATAGGCGGTTTTGACAGATATTTCCAGATTGCACGATGTTTCCGGGATGAAGACTTGCGAGCAGACAGACAACCGGAATTTACACAACTTGATCTTGAAATGAGTTATGTTACACAAGAAGAGATCTTCCAAATTATGGAGGATCTGTTCAAATCCGTTTTCAGTAAAGTTATCAAAGTTGATCTACCAATCCCTTTTCCGCATTTAACTTATAAGCAATCAATGGCACGTTATGGTTCTGACAAACCCGACACACGTTTTGAAATGGAATTACATGATCTATCTGAAATTGTAGTGAATTCGGAATTCAAAGTTTTTAGTGAAGCTTTACAGGATGGTGGCAGTGTACGTTGTATTGTCGCTCCAGGAAGCGCCGATTATTCCAGAAAACAAATAGATATGCTTACAGATAGAGCTAAGCATGTAGGTGGGAAGGGACTTGCCTTTGTGAAATGTCAAGATGGTGATTTTCAATCTGGTATCTCAAAGTTCCTCTCAGATGAAGAGAAGAAGAACATAATTAAAAAAACTGGAGCAGAAGATGGTGATCTTCTTCTTTTTGCAGCGGATAGAAATAAAATTGTATTCAAAGTTCTTTCTGAGATCAGGAATTTTCTAGGTAAAGAACTTGAACTTTATGATCCTAAGCAATTCAATTTTTTATGGATAACCGATTTTCCACTTTTCGAATATAACGATGATGAAGAACGTTGGGAAACAGCACATCACATGTTTACACTGCCCAAAGAAGAGCATCTCAAATATTTTGAAACTGGTGAATATGAAAAGATCGAAGGGCAACTCTATGATCTGGTTTGCAATGGTCTGGAACTTTCCTCCGGTAGTATTCGTTGTCACAGACTTGATATTCAGAAGAAAATATTTGATGTTTTAGGATTCTCAGAAGAGGAACTGGATGAAAAATTTGGTTTCTTCCTGAATGCTCTTAGATACGGAACTCCCCCTCATGGCGGGATTGCCCCGGGGATCGATAGAATTGTTATGATAATGAGTAACGCTCAATCAATTCGTGACGTTATCGCCTTCCCAAAAACACTTCAGGCAACTGACCTGATGAGCGAATCTCCTGCAACTGTATCAAAGGAACAACTTGATGAACTGGGGATAAAATTAGCCACGAAGCCACAAAAGCACGAAGGATCGCAAAGATAATTAAACACAAGGGTACGAAGACACTAAGTAAACATTTTCGTATAGTTCCCAAAGTCTTCATTGGGAACACATCTTTGAAGCGAAACTTCTGTTTCGCAAAAGAAGTGGATAATACACGAATGCGTAAGTTGAAGGTAATTTAAAAAATTAAGATAGTTTATCTGAGCGATTGAACCAACTAAGTATTGATCGATAAACTTTTGGGGATTGTGTATGAAGAAAATTTTACTTCTCATATTTGTTTCTTTTTTAATTAAAATTTATTCTATCGAAGAAGGAACTCAAGTATTTACGCCACACTACCAAACATATGAAGATTCAATTTGGTTTCCAAATACAACAGCATACGATTTTAAGCCAATTTATAACTATAATGGATATGATTATTCCGCATTGTACAGCGGTTTATGTAAATCGATGCAGGATTCAATATTAATCTTTCCATATCCAGAATATGGCAAATTTAAGAAATCTGTTCGATCAATAGTTAAAATCAATAATGAAATTTGGATTGCATTACAAAACGTTGGGATTATTGTTTTCAGTTTAAGTAATGAAAGTTTTGAAAGAAAGATTATAATTGAGGATGAGCAAATATTAGAAAAACCATATTCAAATATTAACATGTATTACGATGAAGATACTCGAATGGTTTGGATCTCAACGTTTAAGAATTTGTATCAAATTGATATTGAGACTGAGTTAATCGATAATGTTACAAACGAAATAACAAACTTAGTTGGCTCTGGTTTGTATAGTAATACTCCGATTCTTATTGATGATAAAGGAGTGTGGTTTATTAATAATAGAAGTCCGGGTTATGTTGTATTTTATGATAACTCTGAAGGAACGTGGGATGCTTATCATAATGAATTGGTTCAAAATGATCCTACTTCAGATTTTCACATTTTTCAAGCAATCTTATCTTCAAATTATCTATGGTTCAATGTACAGGATAATGTAAAATTTAGTCATGTTGTAGAATTTGATAAAACACATTTAACATTGAATCAAAATGAAATCATGGAAATTTCTAATATACTAGATCGGTTAATCGATGCTTTACCCAAAATTAAAGTTTATTCACATACATCCAGAACATTTCCAATTGGAATAATAGAAAACTATATTCAAATATACCATAAGAAGCAAAAGTCTCCAGGTGGATATGCAATGTTTGACAAATATTATTTGAATTTCGATGAAGAAAAAATTCAGAGAACATTAAAAATGTTATATTCAGTTAAACATGTAGAGTTATTAATTTCAACATTTCATAGTTTTGACTATCACAATAGTTTTTTGCATAATAATAAAATATTCGAGCTTGATGAACATAGAACCAACTTTGATCTC
>JAQICU010000113.1 GCA_027858325.1 Candidatus Cloacimonadota bacterium | reverse complement strand
TCTGTTCCCTCGGCAATTATCCTACCTTCTACTCGCATGAATTTTGCTATCGGTTCTTCACCACTATGAAAATAAAATTGATCATCTCCCATATCATCGTAATAATCTGAATTAAATTTAACAATAGTACCAGGTAGAATTGTTAAAGTAACATCGGCATCTACATAGACACCTGAAGTGACAAGGTATGGGTTGTTATCAGGTGACCATGTTGTATCTTCGGTGAGGTGACCGCCTACTTCAATTGCAAATGCGATTGAAGAATGGAAAATTAAAAATGTAAAATGTAAAATGAAAAGAATAAAGATCAACGATATAAATTTTTTCATAATTACCTTACCTCATCCGAACTCACCCCAACCCCTCTCTTCAAAACAAGAGAGGGGCTTGAAGGTTTATTTCCGCTTATTCAACTCATTTTGAATGAACTATATATTATATTTAATCCAATCTCGATGTTTATTTTTTAAAGCACTCCCTAAAACTTCTAAAACATTTTTTTCTGTAAAGATTAAAATTGTTAAGCAATCCAAGAATTCAAAACAAATTAAATTATTTGACACGGTCTCACTCATATTTATAGAGTGGTTTCAATTAAATTAGGTACATTATGAAAAATTTAGAAATAATAGTTTCGGGTAGAGTTCAGGGTGTATGCTATCGTGCATTTGTTTTGCACAGAGCAAATGAGCTTAATATAAAAGGATATGCAAAGAACATGGTGAATGGGAATGTAAAAGTTATCGCCATAGGAGAAGATTTTGTGATGAATGCTTTTATAAATATACTGAAAGAAGGACCTTCCATGGCAAGGATTGATGATATACAGATATCAGAGATCATTATTGGCGAAGAATTTCAAGATTTCAGGATTAAATATTAATTTGGAAAATGGATAGAATGATAACAGAAAAACGGATTTTGCGAATTGTGATCTTCTGCTTGGTCATTGCTTTATTTTCCAGTGCATTCGCACTATCCAGTAACCCGCTTTATGTTACGCCTTCAGGTGATTATCATATTGTAAAAAAGGGGGAGACTCTACAGTCCATTGCCGGGCAATACTCACTTTCTATCGAGAAGATCAAACTATTTAATAACATGACTTCAGATCGTGTATTTGTGGGTCAGAAAATATTTTTTTATCCGCATCCGACTAAAAAGCAAGAATTTGTAACCCAGCGCAAGATCCCCAAAAAAGGTTATCACCTGGTTAAAACTAAAGAGTCAATTCACCGCATTGCCAAAATGTACGGACTGAGTGTTTTTGATATTCTTGATTACAATAACTTAAACACTTACAAGCTCGAACCCGGCTTGAAGATCATGTTGGTTGCAGGAAAAACTAAGCCGGCAGAAATTTCCAAACCAACAGAAAAACCTACAACCCCAACAACAGAAGATCCCATTATCACACATCCTACAACGCCAAAATCCAAACTGGCTTTGCCGCTAAATGGGACGGTAACATCCGAATTTGGTTTACGTGACGGCAGACCACACAAGGGAATTGATATCTCATCCGATAAAGGTGATCCCATTCATGCTGCGCTTAAGGGAAAGGTTGTTTATTCCGGAACTCAGCGTGGATATGGCAATGTTATAATTCTTGAACATGATAATTACATTATGACCGTTTATGCACATAATGAGGCAAATTTGGTTAGGTTGGGAGAGAAGGTAAATAAGGGTCAGCCAATTGCTACCGTTGGACAGACAGGAACTGCAAGTGGTCCGCATCTTCATTTTGAATACCGGATAAAAGGGAAGGCGACAGATCCGCGTGAAGTACTTCCCGGGTTATGACCAATATAAGGAAACTATGGCAGAGAAAAACAAATTGCTCAAGATCGGAGAAGTTGCCAAGCAGCTTGGCATCCATGATCAAACCATCAGAATGTATGAACGGAAAGGATTATTAAAACCAATCAGATCAGAGCATAACACAAGACTATTTACAGGGAACGATGTTACAAAAGTCACTACGATCATAACATTAACCCTTGAACTGGGAATGAATCTATCCGGTGTGAAGATAGTGTTTTCTTTAGCAAAAAAACTTGATATGAACGATGATGAACTCCTCGACTTCATTTATGATCATATTAGAGAATTTCAAGTTTGAAAAAAAAGACAGACAGGATTTATTGTATGGACAGGATAGATTCAGTGCATTGTTTGTGTAAGTCAGTGGCAATAAATCTTGTTGATCACGTCAAAATAGAAAGGAAGAGTTAATGGCAGAAAACGTATTTAACGATAGGGCGTTGCAGAATTATCTTAATCAGATAGCTGAGATAGAGCCTTTGAGTAGAGAAGAAGAGCACGCTTTGGCAATTAAGGCTCAAAAAGGTGATCAGGCAGCCATTGAAAAGCTTGTTACTTCCAACCTTAAATTTGTAGTTAAAATTGCAGCAAGATATCAGAATCGCGGATTAACCCTTTCTGAACTTATCAGTGAAGGGAATATGGGTCTTATCAAAGCGATTGATAAATTCGATCCAAAGCTGCATAATAAACTTATTTCGTATGCTGTCTGGTGGATCCGGCAAAAGATCCTTTTTGCACTCGCAGAGAAAACATCAGTTATTAGAATGCCGCTTGGAAAAGCAACGCAGGCAAATAAAATTAAATATGCAAAAGATAAAGTATTCAGTGAAACCGGAAACAGGGCAACTATCAAAGAGATCTCCGAGATCACTGACCTTGATGAAAATGCCATAAAAAAAGTAAGCGGTCAAACTAAGAATACACTCTCAATTGATAATGCTGATTTTTCCAGAAATCACAGCAATGTCTCGCTTAGTGAATTACTTACCGATAGAAGTGAAGTCGACCCAAAAACATTATATTACCGCGAAAAAGTTGAAGATAGCATTGATAAGTCAATAAACGCTCTTGGCTCTCGTGAAGCCTATATTGTAAAACAGTATTTTGGTTTGGAAGGTGGCAGATCTAAGAATTTTGCCCAGATCGGAGAAGAACTGGGATTATCCCGCGAACGGGTAAGACAAATACAAAAAGCAACTCTTAAAAAAATATTAGAAGATTCTTACGATAAAATTGAAAATGATTTTGATAATTTATTGAGTGATTAGTTTTAGAATGACTAGCATTTTTAGATTTCTTCATCTTCTAAAATGATATTTTCTAAAATTCTATCTTTAGTTATCTTAACATCACCTATTATC
>JAQICU010000111.1 GCA_027858325.1 Candidatus Cloacimonadota bacterium | reverse complement strand
GAGTGAGCTTACATCACCTTCAGCTTCAATTTGAACACCATTTGTAGAATTTAGAACATAGCCCGTTAATTCCTGCTCAATGGCAAGTTTATAAATGAATGGTCTGAAACCTACTCCTTGAACAATTCCATTTATCTTTATTTGATACATCTAATCCTCTACTTATTAATTAGGGAAGAATGTGTTTTCAGATCACTATGAGCGTCAAGGTTTAATTATCATCAACTATTTTATTAAAATGCATAAGAAATTAAATAGTTGCATAAACCGTAATATCAATGTGTCAAATGAGATACGATAATATAAGCAGGAGTAAGATTTTAAAAGCTAATGGTTGATAAAAATGTATTTGACAACCTATTCTCAATTAGAATTTTAACTCCTTTAAATTTGAAAAGAAAGAATAATATAGAAAAGGAGGTCGATTGTGGGAGATACACAAACCCGGAAATCAGAGTTTTCCAACCATGAAAAATGCTCTTGTAATTGCAATGATCTTAGTGCAATTCTTGCTAGATATGATAATGACCCAACCAGGTTGATGGACATTCTTATTGAAGTTCAGACACAATGTGGCTGTGTTTCGGATGAGGCTGTAAAAGTAATTGCAAAAGCTATTAATTACTCTTCGGTTGATGTTGAACAGACATTATCATTTTATCATTTTTTATCTCAAACACCAACAGGTAAATATGCAGTTTATCTTAATGATAGCGCAGTTGCAGAAATGATGGGTAGAGAAGAAATTGCCAAAACGTTTGAAAAAGAAGTCGGATGTAAATTCGGCACAGTTTCTGAAGATGGTAAAATTGGATTGTTTAATACATCTTGTATTGGAATGAATGATCAGGAGCCATCAGCCATAATTAATCAGCGAGTTTTCACTAAATTAACAAAAGCGAAAGTAGCAAAAATTGTTAATGGTATGAAAAATAATCTGGATATAGAGGATCTAATTGGAACTGAAGTTCAATCTAATATTTTAAAGCAAGGACCTATCCTAACAAAAGATACGGAAATTGGAGAAGCAATCAAGAAAGCAATTTCTATGAGACCCGAAGATGTTATTGAGGAAATTAGACAATCCAATCTTCGCGGCCGTGGCGGAGCTGGTTTTCCAACAGCTATGAAATGGCGTTTTTGTAGAGAAGCAGTAGGTGAAAAACATTATGTTTTCTGTAATGCTGACGAAGGTGAACCCGGAACATTTAAAGATCGTGTAATTCTCACTGAACGCCCTCAGCTTTTATTTGCTGGGATGACAATTGCCGGTTATGCAATTGGTTCAGATGAAGGCATTTTGTATCTTCGTTATGAATACAAATATATGGAAGAATATCTTGAAGAAATTCTAAGTAATATGAGAAAGGAAGGTCTATTAGGAAATGATGTAGTTGGTGAAAAGGGTTTCAACTTTGATATCCGTATTCAATTTGGAGGTGGTGCTTATATCTGCGGTGAAGAATCTGCATTATTAGAATCTGCAGAAGGAAAACGAGGTGAACCGAGAGACAGACCTCCCTTCCCTGTTGTAAAAGGATATCTTCAACAACCAACAGCTGTGAATAATGTTGAGACATTATGTTCAGTTGCCAAAATTATGCATAAAGGTGCAAAGTGGTATAGATCTCTTGGAACTTTTGATTCAACAGGTTCTAAACTTATTAGTGTTTCAGGTGATTGTGAAAAGCCGGGTGTTTATGAGATCGAATGGGGCTTTAGTGTTAACGACGTTCTTAAAATGGTAGGCGCAAAAGATGTTCAGGCTGTTCAAGTTGGCGGACCTTCAGGAAATTGTGTAGCTCCGAATGAGTTTGAGAGAAAGCTGGCTTATGAAGACCTGTCAACCGGAGGATCTTTGATAGTGATTGGGAAGAAACGCGATCTTCTAAAAGACATAGTTCTAAACTTCACTGAGTTTTTCATCGAAGAATCATGTGGATCTTGTGTTCCATGTAGAGCAATGACAAGCCAATATAAAAATAAATTAGAGAAAATAATAAGAGGAAATGGTGTTGCAGAAGATATTGACCAGATGCTTGCTTGGGAAAACGTAATGATTTCAAATCGTTGTGGACTTGGTCAAACAGCAGCCAATCCAATTTTAAGTACAATTAAGAATTTTAGAGAATTGTACGAAAAGAAAATTAATAAAGACACAAATTTTGTTAGTGAATTTAATCTTGATGCAGCAGTTCAGGAATCATGTAAAACTGCTAATAGAATTCCCAATTTAGGGGGAGCTCATGAGTAAAATATTAATTAATATAAATGGTAAGGATTATTCTGCTGAACCTGGTAAAATGGTGCTTGATATTGCAAAAGAGGTTGGAATTTATATCCCGACTTTATGTCATTATGAAGGAATAAAACCACAAGGTTCCTGCCGTATTTGTACATGCAAAATAGATGGTAGAAATATGACAGTCTGCACTACACCGGCTACACACCGAATGGTTATTGAAACAAACACAGAAGAATTGGAAAAGATCCGAGCAACGATTGTTGAGCTGCTCTTCGCTGAAGGAAATCATTTTTGTCCAGCTTGTGAAAGAAGCGGAAATTGTGAACTCCAGGCTTTGGCTTACAGATACAAAATGATGGTTCCACAATTCCCTTATATTTTCCCTGCAAAAGATATAGATGCAAAAAATCCTAAGATAATGATAGATCATAACAGATGTATTTTGTGTAAACGCTGCATCCGCAGAAAGCAGGAACCGGAAAACCCATCCTGGTTCGTATTTAAGGATCGTGGAAATAAAGTTCAGATCAACTTAGATCATGAACTTACAGCGGATTTTGATGATGAATTGGCTCAAAAAGCTATGGATACATGTCCGGTTGGAGCTATCATCAGGAAAGAAAAGGGCTTTGATGTTCCTATTGGAAGCAGGAAATATGATAAAAATCCTATTGGCAGCGATATAGAAAATCAAGGGGTGACATTATGAGTAAGCCAATTGTAGCAACAACTTCGCTCGCCGGATGTTTCGGATGTCACATGTCTTTGTTGGATATTGATGAACGAATTCTGGATTTGATAGAACTGGTTGAATTCAATAAATCTCCCATTGATGATATAAAAACTTTTACCAAACAATGTGATATTGGTATCATTGAAGGCGGATGCTGTAACAGTGAAAATGTTCACGTTCTTAAAGAATTCAGAAAAAATTGTAAGATCTTAGTTTCTGTTGGAGAATGTGCTATTATGGGTGGACTTCCAGCGATGAGGAATAATAATGCACCGATCTCTGAATGTTTGGAAGAAGCATATTTAAATTGTGTTTCCGTACAAGCGAATGACGAAAAGATAATCCCAAATGATGAAGAACTTCCAATGATCCTCGATAGAGTTTATCCATGTCATGAAATAGTAAAAATAGATTATTTCCTTCCCGGGTGTGCTCCCAGAGCAGATCTTATTTGGAATGCGCTTGTAGCTCTCGTTACCGGTAATGAAATGGACTTGCCATATGAAGTTATCAAATTCGATTAAAGGAAAATATTATGAGTAAAAAAATAACAATAGAACCAGTAACAAGAGTTGAAGGTCACGGAAAAGTTACTATTCATCTCGATGATAATAATCAAGTTGCTCAATCTCGACTTCATATCGTTGAATTCAGAGGGTTTGAGCGGTTTGTGCAGGGAAGACCATATTGGGAAGCTCCTGTGCTCGTACAGCGTTTATGTGGGATCTGTCCGGTGAGTCATCACCTGGCAGCTGCCAAAGCACTCGATGTAATTGTGGGTGCCGGAACAGGTGATGGATTAACACCTACCGGTGAAAAGATGCGTCGCTTGATGCATTACGGACAAATGTTCCAATCTCACGTTTTGCATTTTTTCCATCTTGCTTCACCCGACCTGTTGTTTGGAATTGATGGTGATCCTGCACTTAGAAATGTAATCGGAATTGCAATAAAACACAAAGAACTGGCTGTGCAAGCTGTGATGATGAGAAAGTTTGGACAAGAGATCATCAAAGCAACTGCAGGCAAAAAAGTTCATGGAACCGGCGCAATTCCTGGTGGAATAAATAAGCATCTTACTCAAGCGGAAAAAGATCATTTCTTGAATGGTGATGATCCGATGAATATCGACAAAATGATCGATTGGTCTCTTGGTGCACTTGAATTCTTTAAAGGGTATCATGCACAAAACAAAGATTTGATAGATAATTTTGCTTCCTTCCCTTCAAGTCATGTAAGTTTAGTGAGGAAAGATGGTGCGATGGATCTTTATCATGGTGTTTTGCGTGGAGTAGATGCTAACGGGAAGAAAATTTTAGATGATGTTGATTATCAAAACTACCTTGAATATATTGACGAAGAAGTAAAATCATGGAGTTACATGAAGTTCCCATACCTTAGATCTATTGGTAAGAAAGATGGCTGGTATCGTGTAGGTCCTTTGGCTCGTATGAATACTTGTGATTTTATCCCTTCACCATTAGCTCAAAAAGAATTCGAAATATTCAAAGCTTATACAAATGGAAAACCAAATGGAATGAGTATGCATCAACATTGGGCAAGACTTATTGAAATATTACACAGTGCAGAAATGATGAAAGAACTGCTTAATGATCCTGATCTGATGAACGGTGAACTTACAGTAAAAGGAACAAAAGGTAGAGAAGGTGTTGGTCTTCTGGAAGCACCTCGCGGTACACTGTTCCATCATTATCGTATCAATGATGACGATCAGATAGAGATGGCAAATTTAATCGTTTCTACTACGAATAACAATACTCCAATGAATACTGCTGTGAATCTGGCAGCCAAACAATTCATGAATGGACAAACAGAGATCACTGAAGGAATGATGAATGCAGTGGAAGTTGCTATACGTGCTTATGATCCATGTCTTAGCTGTGCAACTCATGCGCTTGGTAAAATGCCTTTAGAAGCGATGATACTCGATGCAAATGGTAAGGAATTAGATAGAAAACTTAAGAATGGATAAAACCTGTCTTAGCGAGGTATCTTATTGCAGCATATTATAATTTGTCCCGCCGAAGCTTGTGTCATCCTGAGCTTGTCGAAGGACGAAGGCGGAAATAATCTTAATTGTTTAAACAGTTGAGATTGCCACAATAGAATTCCGTTGAAAGAAAACTCGCAACGACAGAAAATAGGATAAATGATTATTAATGGATAAAAAAATATTATTCTATGGTTATGGTAATCCCGGGAGACAAGATGATGCTCTCGGGATTCGTTTTATTGAGGAGATGCAAACCTGGGTTGAAGAAAATGGTTATAAGAACATTTCCTTTGATTCAAATTATCAATTGAATATCGAAGATGCCAACACAATCTCCGGTTATGATATTGTTTTTTTTATTGATGCTTCAATGGAATCGATCGAGAGCTTTAGTATTACTAAAGTAGAACAAAGTAATGCTCAAGTGGAATTTACAATGCACGCCATTTCTCCGGGAGTTGTTCTAAGCCTTTGTCAGCAAATATATAATAAAGTTCCACAAACACATTTGATCCATATAAAAGGATTTGAGTGGGAATTGGAATTCGATAAGGGTCTCACAGAAAAAGCAGAAAAAAACCTGCAGGATGCTTTACGATTTATACAGGAAAAATTATTGGGGATAGTGGGGAATTCTACGAATTTTTCGATTTAACGATAATAGAATATCGAAGCGGCAGATCATTGATCTGCCTTTTTTTTTATTCTAATACTCAGCGTTTGAACAAAATAAATTAAATATCTTCTAATTCAATTAAATATTCTTCTTGTTTACATAACAAGGGATTCTTTTCAATGTAATCAGATATTCTGTTCAATTCATATTCGTTGCGAATGATATGGTCGTAGAATGATTTTTGCCATGTAAATTTATATTTTAATTTTTGATTAATATATTTTGATGAAAATGTTTTAAATCCACGCACAATTTCTGATAACCCATACGTAGGGAATGGTTTCAAACCATTCCTTTTATTGGTTGTCGGTTCATCATGGAATTTTTTCAAACCATTCCTATTTTTGGTTGTTGGTTCATTTTGGAACGGTTTGAAACCGTTCCCTACGATTTCAATAATTC
>JAQICU010000037.1 GCA_027858325.1 Candidatus Cloacimonadota bacterium | reverse complement strand
TGCCGGAAATTAAAGTTGAAAAATATAAAGGATTAAAAATCCCCTTTGAACCAGTTAAATTCAAAAATGAAATGGTGGAAGCAACTTTAGATGAATATAGAGGTAAAATGGCTACCGAGACAGCCGTAGATACTGCTGATAAAGGCAATATTATAGAGGCAACTTTTAAATTCCTTAGTGATAAAGATGAAGTTACAAAAGAGGTAAATAGAAAATTTATACTTGGTGAAAACCAATATTCAAAATCACTAAATACCATGCTTATTGGTACTAAGGTTAATGATGAAATTAAAACTAAACTTTTTACTAAATCACAAGAATCACAAGATAAGGATATAACTGATAACATTAAAGACAGAGATTTTCTTGTAAAAATCAATTCTATCAAACGCAAAGACATTCCTGAAGTTAACGATAAATTCGCCAAGGATCTTGAATATGATTCTTTGAAAGACTTGAAAACCAAAGTAGAAGAAGAACTCAAAAACAAGATTGAAGAGGATAATAAGAAAAATATGAAGAATGCTGTTCTTGCTCAATTAGTTGAGGAGAATAATCTTGAACTTCCTCAATCTATTGTGAAGCAAGTTGCAGAGAATATGGCAAAACCGTATGCTGAAGCTTATAAAATGGAACTTGACCAAATGACTCAAATGTATATGGGTGTAGCCGAGTTTAATCTTAAGGGTCATTATCTGGTAGAAGAGATCAAGAAGATCGAGAAGATCAGGATTCCTAATGAGGAAAAAGAAGAGATAATCAAGCAAGCTGCTGAAAGCGTAAAAATGGATGTAGAAAAGTACAAAAAAATGTATAAGAATCAGATAGAAAGTAGTGACCTCACATATGCAGCTGAAGAAGATAAAGTTATTGAACTGATTAAAGAAAGTTCAAAATTTGTTGCGTTACCAAAAGAGAATAAGAAACCTGATAAGAAATAATATAAGGAGTTATTATGACCTATGTACCCATCGTAGTGGAACAAAACGGAAAAGCGGAAAGAGCCTATGATATTTATTCGCGTCTTTTAAAAGACAGAATTATCTTTGTAGGTTCACCAATTGATTATAATGTTGCAAACGTTGTAATAGCACAACTTTTGCACCTTGAAGCGGAAGATCCAGATAGAGATATTTATATGTATATAAATAGTCCAGGAGGTTCTGTACCTGCCGGACTTGCCATTTATGATACAATGCAGTATATTCGTCCGGATGTTTCTACAATTTGTATCGGACAAGCTTCCAGCATGGGTGCATTCCTACTTGCCGCAGGTGTAAAAGAGAAAAGATTTGCCCTTCCAAATTGCCGAATTATGATACATCAACCTTTAGGAGGAGTGCAGGGACAAGCATCCGACATAGAAATTCACACTAAAGAAATATTATATTTAAAAAACAGACTAAATGAACTTCTTCATAAACATACAGGGCAACCATTGAAAAAAATTCAAAAAGATACTGATCGCAATTTCTTCATGAGCCCGGAAGAAGCACAAAAATATGGAATCATTGACGAAGTAATAGCGACAAGAAAGGATTCAATTTTAGCTGTAATTCCAAAAGGAGAATAGATGGAAGAACAAAATAGATGCTCGTTCTGCGGTCGATCTGAAGCTGAAACAAAATATCTTATCAAAGGTATAAGTGGAAATATTTGCGAAGAATGCATAACAATGTGTTCCACGATCATAGAATCTGAATTTCAGAAAAAAGAGATGGATAATTTCATTCTTCCTACACCAAGAGAAATTCATGAACTACTAAATCAGTATGTGATCGGTCAGGAACAAGCTAAAAAGATAATATCGGTTTCAGTTTTTAATCATTATAAAAGGATATTCAAGCAAGATCCGGAAAGTGATATTGATATTGAGAAAAGTAACATCCTCATGTTCGGACCAACCGGTTCCGGTAAAACTCTTATCGCCCAAACACTTGCACGTATTCTCAAAGTTCCTTTTGCAATTGCCGATGCTACAACATTAACCGAAGCAGGATACGTAGGTGAAGATGTAGAAAATATTCTTGTCAGGCTGTTACAAAATGCTGATTATGATATTGAAAAAACTGAGAAAGGCATAATCTATATTGATGAACTTGATAAGATCGCCCGGAAATCTGAAACTCCTTCAATAACCAGAGATGTTTCAGGTGAAGGTGTTCAACAAGCATTACTAAAAATATTAGAAGGTGCAAAAGTCAATGTTCCCCCTAAAGGTGGTAGGAAGCACCCTCAACAGGAATTCATTGAGATCGACACAAAAAATATTCTGTTTATCGCCGGTGGTGCATTTTTCGGACTGGATAAAGTAATACAAAATCGACTTAAGAAAAAAGCTGTCGGATTTGATGCAGATGTAATTTCCAAAAAAGATAAAGGCCCTGATTTCTTTAGTAAAACAATCCCAAACGACCTAGTAAAATATGGACTTATCCCGGAATTAGTCGGTCGTATTCCGGTTATTTCTGCCTTGCATGAACTTGATGAAGAAGCTCTTATCGCAATCCTCACTAAACCCAAAAATGCCATCTGTAAGCAATATTCCAAATTATTTGAAATTGAGAATGTTAAACTTGATTTCGGACTTGATGCTCTCAAAGAGATTGCCCACACTGCAATTCAACAAAAAACCGGTGCTCGTGGTTTACGTGCAATTATGGAAAAATTCATGCTGGATATCATGTATGAAATTCCGGAAATAAGTAACTTAAAAGAGTGTTTTATCTCCGGTGATGTTGTGCTTGGCAAAACTGATCCCATTTTTTCTTACGAAGATAAAAAAGAGGAGCAGTCAGCTTAAATACTCCTTTAAATAATAAATAAGCCGTTCCATTTGGATCGACTTATTTATTATCCACTATTCCCCATTGTTGCTGTGATATAATTATTCACAAAACTAATACGTCGGTAGCCGGAGTAAACAGTCATGGGCTATTTATTTTGATTCTTTAGACCCTCTCAGAAAAAAGCATCCCCACGACTAAAGTCATGGGCTATTCTTTAATAATTTCTAATTACTCATTTCATATTCCAGATTTCCGATATACGATTTGAGATTTAAGAACAAAGAATATTTTATCATTCTAAACTCGTGTCATCCTGAGTTTGGCTTTAGCCAAGTATCGAAGGATAGAGTTATCATTCAATTTCTCTTTGTTTTTCTTTAATAATTGTATTCCCACAACTGATCCGTCAGCAGCCGGAGTAAACAGTCATGGGCTATTCTTTAATAATTTCTAATTCCTCATCTCTTATTCCAAATTCCTTATCCTCTCACCTACTTTCGTACTTTGCACTTCGCACTTTTTTCTAATTGACAGTTATCTTTCAAATTTGCAGTTTCGTTTTGTATTGATCATATGTTTACGAAAATGAATATTAAAGAGGAAATTTGTATGCTTAAGTATCATTTCAGTATAAGAGCAGGGTTTATTAAAATTAAAAAACAACTTGATAATTTAGATATTGAGAACGAGGATTAAAATGTACACAATAACTTTTCGTAAAAAAGTTATTGTGTACATTTTTGGTATAACTATAGGTTAGTTATGTATACAAAAAAAATTGGCGTGGCATACATATGTTAGCAGCAACTTAAAGAATTGGAGAAAATTATGAAACGTTTGGCTGTTTTACCTGTTTTCTTTTGCATATTTTCGTATGTTTTTGCTCAAATTGAGCTACAGGATATGTTTAATTTTCAGTTACAAAATAATGAGAATTTACTTAATATTCAATTATTTGATTATTCGGCAAATAACATAGAAGACATTTGTGTAACGGTAAAGAATGATTCAATTTGTTTTATAAAAATATACAACCAAATAGGAGAATTATTAGATAGTCTCAATATTCAAACTAATAATTTAACTAACCCCATTCTCTATTGTAAATCTCACATATTTTCTATTGAAGATTCTATTTTTATATGTTCATTGATTGCAAATAATGGTTCTTTCTGTTTTCAAATATACGATGATA
>JAQICU010000023.1 GCA_027858325.1 Candidatus Cloacimonadota bacterium | reverse complement strand
ACCCAGGATAAGCGCAAAGGAAAATACTTCAAGCTTGTTTTTACTTTTAGTACTTAGATAAATAATGAAAACTATCGCAATTAGCGAAATAATAATAAAGAGTATCCTGTTAAGTAGTGGATTTCCAAAAGAAAAGCTGAAGGCTGCTCCGGTATTCTGAACCAGGGTAAGCCAGATCAGTTTTGGTGTTAGTTTGATAATTTGCCCCGACTCGAGTGAGTTTCTGATCAGATGCTTTGATATTTGATCAATAATGATAACGAGCAGTGATACCCAGAAGTAGGGTAATAGTTTTACTAATTTTTTCACTATTTTTTTCTTCTCTTTCTTTGATCATCTACTTCCTTGCATTTTATGCAGTATTTTGCATAAGGAATAATTTTTAACCTGTTGGCAGGAATAGTATTACCGCAGATCTCGCAAATACCGTAGGTTTTGTCATATATCCTCTTCAGGGCAGAATTGATCTTCTTAATGTTTTCCAGTTCTTGTTCCAGAAGATAAACCCGGCGTTCAGATTCATCAGTATCGGAACCCTGATCGGCCTGATGCTGCGAATAGGCAGAAAGGTCTCCATTACCGTCTTTAGAACCGCGTTTCTGAATTTCATTTATCGCGTTGATAATACCCTGGGTCTCTTCTTTTTCTTTCAAAAGAACATTCTTATACTTCTCCAGTCTGGTTGTAGTCAATTGTTTTGCTGCCATAGTTATTTCCTCTTCTATATTTTCTTGAATAATTCGATTATTAATATTTCAAGATTCTTCTTTGCTTTTAAAGCATTAACTCTGATCTCTTCCTGAGTATGTGGTTCGGAATGAAAAATATTGCTCAAATTAGTAACTACCGATATTCCTATAACCTTCATATCGGCATGGATCGCCACGATAACTTCCGGGACGGTTGACATGCCCACCAGATCAGCTCCCATTTTTGCCAACATTTTACATTCCGCCCTAGTTTCCATACTCGGACCGGAAAGTGCTAAATAGGTTCCATCCTGTAAAGTAAAACTATTTTCATTGGCTATTTCGTGAGCCAGAGCAATAAATCCTAAGTGATAAGGTTCGTGCAGACTGGGAAATCTGATTCCTAGCTTCTCGTAGTTCGTGCCTATAAGCGGATTATCCCCCATCCAGTTAATATGATCATTTATTATCACCAGATCTCCGGGAACCATCTTCTCATTTAGGCTTCCTGCCGCATTTGTAACTATGAGTTTTTCTACACCGAGTGCCTTTAAAATCCTGATCGGGAAGGTGATCTCCTGCATAGAGTATCCTTCATAAAAGTGTAGTCTTCCCTGCAGGATAACAATATTTTTCTTACCCAGTTTTCCCGCCAATAGGCGTCCCTGATGTGAAGGAGCAGTAGAAGTATTCCATTCAGGGATCTCTTTAAAGGGAATTATCACCGGATCCTTCAACAGCTCACCGATCGAGTTAAGTCCTGTTCCCAGAATTATACCGATCTCAGGTTTAAAGCCGATCCGCTTCCTTAAGAAGTCAGAGGTAATTTTTATTTTGTTTAACATCAGTGCTTCCCTTACATTCCAATTAGAACATTTTTTATCATATTAAGCACAATTATGACGATAATGGGTGAGAAGTCAAGGGGGGAGGCAGGAAAGATCTTGTGCAAAAATTCCCGCACTGGTCGCATTACAGGTTCGGTTATTTGAATGATAAATATATAGATCTTAAAGAAATATCCAGTTGGATTGATCTGAACCCATGATAGTACAGCTCTGACAATTATCAGGATTATATATATTTGAATCGCCTGAGCTAAAAGCATTCTGAGTGATTCCATCTTATAAAACCTCGTGACAGTTTCGGCAACGTGCTTCGTAAATATCAGTAGCACCAACTACAACAGTCTCTTTACTTTTTGTAAGCCGCTGAGTTCTACTGGCAGGATTTCCGCATTTTACGCAGATGGCATTGAGTTTTAAAGTATATTCGGCGATTGCCAATAGTGCCGGCATAGGTCCAAATGGTTTTCCGCTATAATCCTGATCAAGACCGGCAACGATAACGCGCTTACCGTTATTTGCCAGTTTATCACAGACTTCTACAATATTATCATCAAAGAATTGTACTTCGTCGATCGCAATGATCTCAGTATCATATTTTGCCAGATCATGGATCTCCCAAGCAGTTTTCACGATTTGAGATGGAGTTTTCATTTTATTGTGTGAGACAATGTGATCTTTTTCATAACGATTATCGATCTCAGGTTTGAATACCTGGATCTTACGTCTGGCATACTCTGCACGGTGTACACGGCGGATAAGCTCTTCAGTTTTGCCGCTGAACATACTGCCACATATCACCTCGATCCAGCCTGTCTTATTATTAATGATATTCATTTTTAAACTCCAATTGTCATTAATTTTTCAGTAAGTTATTGTGTCAAATCATTTGTGAAGTGGAGTTTACTAAGGAAAACAGCTTTTTGGCTAACACTATTATCCTGAATGTTATGCAGTGAAAACAGCATAATATAATGTTGAGCCAACTACCCGAAACTCTTGCTAATATTCCTATAATATACTAAAATCTGGAAATTATAGACTGGATAGAAAAGATTTGACTGGATAATTGGATTTAACAAAATGTCAAAAAAAAGATACTTGGAGAATGAAAAATGAAATACCGTGTGTTAGCAATTAATCCAGGGTCGACTTCAACTAAGATCGCTCTCTTTGATGATGCAATACCTGTCTTTACCGAGACGCTGCGTCATGAGGCTAAGAAAATAGCAGAATTTGATAATATTATCGAACAATATGAATTCAGAAAAGAACTGGTGCTTAATGCTCTAGCTAAACATAAGGTTGAACTTTCATCAATTGAAGCTGTGGTGGGCAGAGGCGGATTAGTCAAAGCGATTTCAAGCGGAACTTTTAGGATCAATGAAAATATGCTGAAAGATCTTAAAGATCCGAGTCTCTGGGGACGTATCCATGCTTCCAATCTGGGTGCATTTATTGCAAAATCTATTGCTGATGAAACGGGTGTTCCTGCCTTTATTGTCGATCCGGTCACAGTTGATGAGTTTGAAGATATTGCCCGCATCTCAGGCTGCCCGGAAATTGAAAGAAAATCTCTGCTGCATGCACTCAATCTCCGTTACTGTGGAATTAATGTGGCAGAACAGATTGGTAAAAAATTCACTGAGATAAATCTGATCGGGGTTCATATGGGTGGCGGTATCAGTGTAGCTGTTATCAAAAAAGGGAAGATGATCGATGTGAACAATGCCGTACTGGGTATGGGTCCCTTCTCACCTCAGCGTGCCGGTGCTTTGCCGATTGGTGACCTGCTTGAACTGGCTTTCTCCGGTAAATACACTCATCAAGAGCTTGTTACAATGTTAACTAAAACAGGTGGGCTATTTGCTTATCTGGGTACTGATCACGGAGGTGAAGTTATAAAAATGATAGATAGAGGCGATAAGAAAGCAAAACTTGTTTTTGAGGCGATGCTCTATCAGATAGCCAAAGAGATTGGTGCCTGTGCGACTGTACTAAAAGGCAGGGTAGATGGCATTTTCTTAACCGGTGGACTTGTCTATAACGATTATGTGGTGAATGCTCTGAAAGAGAGAACCTCCTTTATCGCCGCTATTTACGTGATCCCCGGCGAGAAAGAGATGGAAGCTCTGTCGCAGGGAGCCGTACGGATACTAAAAGGTATCGAAGAGGCAAAGGGATATAAGTAAATACTACTTATTGAGGAGCATCTTAGTTATATGAAGAACATTATTATCTTATCGTTAGTTATATTCGTTCTCCTGAGTTGCAGTAAAACAGCTGAAAGTGATTGGACGATCCTCATCTATATGGCTGCTGATAATAGTTTGGACTCTGAAGCTCTGGCTGACATTGAAGATATGATGCAATCAGAATTTTCTGATAAGATTAATGTGATCGTTCAGGTTGATTATAGTGAAGATAGCATCATATCACCAGCAGCTTATAGATATCATATTTATCCCGGATCGAAAGAGCAGATTTCCTATCTGGGTGAGATTGATAGTGGTGATGAAGATCAATTAACAGCATTTGCCAATTGGGGCTTCAGACTATATCCATCAGAGCAACAGGCTCTGATTATCTGGTCGCATGGAAATGGCTGGTATCCAAGCACCCGAGATCTGCCACCCTCCTTTTGCCCCGATGTAGAAGCGGATAATTATATTGGTATAGCAGGAGGAGAACTTCGGACTGGGATCAAAAATATTAACGAGCATCTGGAGATCCTTATCTTCGATGCCTGCAATATGCAGACTGTGGAAGTTGCAGCAGAAATAGCAGATTACACAGATTATATTATCGGATCGGAAGATGGAGTGAATTCAGCCGGTTTTCCTTATGCAGAGATCTTTTCCAGTTGGGAACAGCAGACAAACACAGAGAATATCTGTTGGGAAATTGGTTATCAATATCATAAGTATTACAACTTGGCAGGTATAACTCCCATTT
>JAQICU010000020.1 GCA_027858325.1 Candidatus Cloacimonadota bacterium | reverse complement strand
AATTTTGGTGGCGTTAAATTTGTTAAGGAATTAGAAAACATTAAAATTGATGGAGTTTATTTCAAAACTCATCATTTTCTAATTGATGAAAAATTTAAGGAGCATTTCCCCTGAGATGGTGTATGTGGTGCTGATTTACTATCACAAATGAATTTTAGATTAGATTTCAAAAACGATACCTTTAACTTTAATTCTAAACATCTTGAAAATGGAATCCAATTTTCTATACATAAAAATAAAATATTTTTTAATCCAACAATTAATGGATTAGAGGTAAAAAACCTGATTTTCGATACTGGTGCTTCTAATCTTTCAATTGAGAAAGAACTTTCCAACAAATTAAATCTCAAAGTAATAGAACCTGATCATGGGTTACAAATATGTGATTCTAACGGAAATTTAATTGAATTCGAGAATTACGAAATTAACACATTTCAACTTGGCAACATAACAAAACATAATTTCAATTCATATGGATACAGTTTTAATAATTCAAGGAAATTGAAGAATTTCAACCAAAATGGTATAATCGGAAAAACCGTTTTCGATGGTCATACTTTTGGGTTTGATATTTATTCAAAGCTTTGTTTAGTTGAGTAGTAGATGAAGATAAAAACACATAACATAATTAGAGTTTCTCTGCTTTAACATGCATAGAAACTCTGTTGAATAAGCTCGGTAATTTTATAATATCTTGGAAATTGCTTTTTGCAGTTTTTTTAATAAATGAGATAATTTACGAAAGACGAGCTATTAATTAACCTTTTTTTCTTAATGATATTCTTTTCTATCAAGCCGATGATCCGTCTTTTATCGGAAAATACAAAACCAGTTTAAAGTGCTGATTTTTATTGAAGATTAACCATTTTTTAGCAATATAATCCTGCCAGAGAGAATTATACTATCTGTTGATAATTTTTTATTGATCTTGAATTAAAGAAAATATCCGGCGGTGCTCTTTGCTTACGAAAGAGAGTTTTACAATGTATCATTCCTGATTTACAGTCCGGGCAGATGGAGGCTTTTCTCTTATTAAAACTAACCTCATTTGAAGATGTAGATTTGGCAGGCTTAAAATCGAAATATTTACAGATTTGCTGCCAAGTAACTTTTGAAGCTGAACTCAAGAAGCCATAATATCTGACTTTTTGAAAACCGGTTGGCAACACATGCTGAAGAAAACGTCGCATAAATTCAATTGTGTTAACTGTTTGATATTTGATCTTATTAGAACCGGATTCCTTGTATTTGAAAGTTACCATCCCATTTTCACTGTGAACAATTCTGTTATTGGTAATTGCTGTTCGATAGACATAATTTGATAAATATTTAAGTGCTTTTTCTCCCTTACCTACAGATTGGGAATTTGTAATAAACTCTTTATTATACCAAATACTTTGAGGGATCAACTTATAAATCTCAGGACTTTTTACTTTGAGAAAATCTCTGATTTTGGCTCTAAATATTATGGAAAGAGCTTTTACTGGAACAAGAAATTTACTGTTTGTTTTATTCCAACAATTTCTTTCAGAGTCAAAAGCTCCACCTGGAACAATGAAATGGATATGCGGATGATATTGAAGCTGTCTTGTCCATGTATGCAAAATTCCTACATATCCTGCACTTCCGCCGGCAAATTTCGGATCATTCAGCAATGTTTTCAACGCATTGGAAGAGGCATTGAATAAAGCTGTATAAAACAATTTCTGATTGGAACGGCAAATGAAACGAAGCTCTGCCGGAATCGTAAAAGTGACCATAAAATATTGAGCCGGAAGAAGTTTTTCAATCTGTCTATTCAACCATTTCTCTGAATCATCGCTTCCGCATTTAGGGCAGTGTCTGTTTTTACAGGAATGATAAGAATAATGATATGCCTTACATTGTTCACAAAAATATACTTCTCCACCCAGCGCAGAGGTGCGGCAATTAATAATAGCATTAATCGTTTTGATGTGATTTAAGGGTATCTTCTCTCCATAATTATTCAGATAATGTGAAGTATTTTCCCGGAAAATATCGGAAATGTCCATTACAGACCACTCATCAATTTATTCAACAACTCGACACATCTGATTTCTGTGGTATTCGTTAGGTGTATGTATACTATTGTTGCTCTTAAAGAACGGTGTCCCAAATACTTTTGAATAACCCGGATATTGACTCCAGCTTCCAACAGATGAGTGGCGTAGGAATGGCGAAGCGTATGAGGCGTTGCTTTTCTAATAACTCCAGACTCTTCCAGCGCCTTTTTAAAAGCAACTTGAAGCACACGCTTTTTAATCGAGATATTGGTGATTTCTCTATTTGAAGAAAATCTGACAGGAAACAAGATATCCATATTCTTATGAGTAAGCCAGTATTTTCTCAGCTTCTCATAGATGTTATCAGGTATCGGAACAGCTCTGTCTTTATTGCCTTTACCATTTTTAATATGAAGGATTTTTCGTTCTCCATCGATATCGGCAGGAGTTATCTTTATCGCCTCACCAATCCTTAGTCCACAGGCATACATCAGCTCTAAACAAACCCTATAATCGAATACTCTTATGTTGGATAAGATTTTCCTTACTTCTTTTTTCGTGAGAATTATCGGTAGTTTTTCCGGTCTCTTTACTTTCATGAATTTGAAATCATCTTTGGAAAAACTCCGGCAATAAACAAAATAGAAGCGGATAGAGTAATACCTGTTTCGTAATGATTCAGCGCCTAATTTCTTGACATTAATCAAATGCAAAAAATACTCTCGTATATCGTGAATAGATAATTCAGCGGGTTCTCGATTGTAGTATAGATAAAGATCTTTAACACGATATTTATAAGTGTTGATTGTAACTTCTGATAGTGAACGTAATTGAGCTTCTGCTTGAAGCTCGTGCTCAAACTGTAACATGATAACCTCCAATTTTTTCTGGAAGGTTATAAATGTAGTAAGATTTATGGAATTTATTTCTGCTGCGATAAGCAGCTTAGTTCAACAAGCGTGTCGTCGGCATAAAGGAATGAGGAATTTGAAATTAGGAATTAATAATATTTAAGTTCTGATTCCTCAATACACGCAAGAACATTATGGGATATTTTAAAAATATAGAAGGAAGGAA
>JAQICU010000014.1 GCA_027858325.1 Candidatus Cloacimonadota bacterium | reverse complement strand
GTTTATTACCAATTATAATTTTTAATCCAATGAACAATAAAGCAAGTCCTAAAGTAAACATAAATGGAATAATATAAATAGTATTCATTTCTACCTCCTATAAATAAGTTAGACTAGGGATTCTGCAAAATACCTAATATTCATTGCGAGGTTTCTTACAGAAAAATACTATTGAAGCAATCTAAGTTTGTAAACAATTAATATAAAAGAGATTGCTTCGTTTGTAACAGCAAGAAACAAAACTCGCAAAGACACTATCTGTCACTTTCTTACAAAAAACACCTCATTATGCGAAACTCTTTAGTGAGCAAATTCTAATTATTGATAGTAGTTACGATCTCGCAGTTCACTCCTGTAAGCTGTAATTTTGCTTTTACATTCGTGCTGCCATCATTACCCATTGAAGTACCTGTCCCGATAATTGTTAATACATCACCGTATGATGAAAAAACGTAAGTCCCATTATTATTTGAGATCGTGTTGTTAACAGCATCATAATTAAAACCAAACCATAATCCCATTTTATCTACATCCCATTCTCTATCACCTCCTCCCATATTAGGTGGAGATTTGTAATAAGCATTAGCAACACCGGCAAAGATATTCATATCAGAAATAATTGACTGTCGATTATTCTTCATCATCTCCTGAGTGAACATATCAAGCCCCACAGCAACGGAAATGCCAATGATAATTACACCCAGCACTAACATTAAAATCTGTTGATAACCCATAATTAAAACTCCTTTTTAATTAATTAGAATATTTCAAGAGATTAGTCATCACCTTTTTATTATTGCAGTAATTCATTGCTGTTTCCATGGTGATAATGCCAGCCCTAAAGAGTCTGTAAAGGTCTTGCTGCATCGTAAACATTCCACTTGATTTTCCTTCCGTCAGCATTTGATATAACTCAGTAATATTGCCATTCCTAATAGCAGCCTGAATCGAGTAATCTACTGATAGGATCTCTTTAGCAAGTGAAAGAGTATTCTTTTTATTGGGAACTAATTTCTGCGAAACCACTACCTTGAGAACATCTGCCAATCTGTATCGAATACGTTCCTGCTCATCCGGTGGAAATTCTGCAATAATACGGTGAATGCTGTCAATGGTTGAACTTGTATGAAGTGTTGTAAATACTTTATGCCCACTATCGGTTACTTCCAAGACTGTAGATATTGTTTTGGAATCGCGCATCTCACCCACAACGATAATATCGGGGTCCTGTCGCAAAGCTTCAATTGCACCACTTTGGAAGCTAAGAACATCACTTCCAACCTCACGGTGAGAGACAATACTTTTATCGGAAGAATGAATAAATTCGATCGGGTTACCAATAATAATTATATGAGAATTATTATGGTGATTATTCATATCAATAACAGCATCTAAAGTTGAGCTTTTACCAGAACCGGTTATTCCGGTTATCAGGAATAATCCTGATTTCTCATACTGCAGGTCCAATCTTTTTTCAATCGGATCAGGTATTCCCAGATCTTTCATACTGAATAATTTTTGTTTGATAACACGCAAGTTAACTGCTAAGTAAGTTCTCTCAAAAAAGACATTTCCACGGAAACGGTATTGCAGATTTCCTCCATCTAATTCAACAGATAAGGCAAAATCAAGATTTTTATTTGTGATCAAGAGTTTTTTCTGATCTCCGGAAAGAATGCTAAGCACAATTGCAATTGCTTCGTCTTCAAAAATCTCGCCAGCTTCAAGATCGGGCTTTTTATCCCCATAAACCCGATACCAGATCTTGCCTTTAGAGCGTGGTCCTCCAAAATCTAGGTCAGAGGCATCCATAGATATCATTTTTGCTAAAAGATTTTTTAATAACTCAAAGGATTCTTTCCTCCATTTTGGATTCTCAGTAATTGCTTTATTTACATGTTTTACTCGGTTGATCCCAAAAACAAATTCGGGGATAGCAGCTTTAAGCTCTTGTGAAAAAGATAGACTCATTTTTTACTCTCCTTATTTTATAGTAACTAATTAAGGCACAATAAGAGTACCTCTACCATTTTCATTTCCGGGTGAACTGTTATATACTTCCACAACATTATAAATAACTGCGATGAACTCTTTTGAAAATTGACCATGAAAATAGCTGTGAATACGGTTTATGTATTCAATCACATCATTTTCATACTCGCTAAGTTCAGGATTTTCCGGATGCAATAAATATGCTATTGTTTTAAGCTTGAAAGTGGGAATTGCCATGTATACAAGCACAGAAGTAGGATCTGTCATCTGGTTCAAAAATGTCTGCGTTCCACGCTCAGGATTTGCATAAAGTTCCAATGAGATCTGTTTATTCAAATCAAATAACGAATCAGCCTTTTCATATATTCCAGTCAGGATCTCCAGTTTCTTCATAAAGTGCAAAGTGTCAGTCTCAGCAAGCATCTGGTTTATCTCTTTTATCTTCTCTCTTTTAGGAAGGAACCCGCAGCCTTTAATCGCATTGTTAACTTTGAATCTGCTATCTTCTCGACGGTATCCGTAAGTTGCTACAATGGCATTATGAGGACCTTCCAAATTTGGCATCTCACCTTTTGTAATTCCTGCAAGTGTTTCAATTCTTGCTTTTATATTCCAGGTCATGAATATTTCCGGAAAATTTGTAAGTTCAAATTCCTGCCACTCTCCATCTACATATGCTGATATCTTATTCTCATCAAGTTTGGAAGCATCAACGGTTTTTTGCACAAAAGTATTTCCATCCCAGAATGACTCACCTAAGTGACCGTCTTCGATCTCAATTATTTCATTTGCTAATAACTGAATGCTAAATAGTACACTAAAAATAACTACGAATTTAAGAATTTTCATCTTCCCTCCATTTATAAATATTTCTTTAATTCTTTTCCTTTCACTCCGGCATATAATTCAATGTATCTTTTCACCGGACTGGATTTGATCTTGGGAAAAAGAACCTCTTCCACCTGAAAAAAACCTACCGATTCAGACATATCAACTTTTATCTGAATAGGCTTCTTTTCACCCTTGATGATATTCACTCTCTCGATACCGGTTGAAGAATATCTATGGATATCACCCACTCTTGGTTGTTCCGATAACAAAGAAGAGATTCGTGATCTTCCCTGTTCCAAATCACATCCGTCACCGATGAGAACAAGTCCGGCTTCTAAACTGTGGATCGCCTGAGTTGCCATATGCCCGAAAATACATTCAATGATCAACGATCTCATAATTACCTTTTTATTTATATCGCTATGATAAAATTGCTCTAAAATTTTTTCTATGATCGGCATAGCAAGGTTAACACTCATAAATTCATGACCTTGACGTGATACTGTCATGCCGATATCATGTATCATTGCTGCTATAAGAATTGCTATTTTGCTATCTTCTGCGGTACCGATATGTTCCTTTTCCAAATTCAATTTTATCTCCGCCTGCGTCAGCAAGTCGAACATTAAAATAGCATTTAAGGCTGCTTTACGCATGTGTACAGGACCATGATCATTGTAGCCCAGTCTTTTAATTGATACAATATTTGCATAGTCTTGAAGTACCTGAATCTCCTTATCAGAAATAATGTATTCCATTACATCAAGTGGTTTGCCTTTTAGTCTATCAATTATTTTCTTCTCGAAATTGATCTGTATAACAGATTTTCTCATTTTCCCTCCGTTGCATAATTCCTTTAATGAAAAGCATATTCAAGTTTTTACTATAGACACAAACAACGCAATATATTTTTTCTGAAATAAAAAAAATTGACACAGAAAACACCCCTTTTAATTTGGCGCTCCGTTGGGCATTAAGTGTTATTAACGTGAATTCTCGGGGGTGTAACTCAGCGGTAGAGTATCTGCCTTTTAAGCAGAGAGTCGACGGTTCAAATCCGTCCACCCTCACCAAAATAGATGTGTCCCGTTGGTCTAGTGGTTAGGACTCAGGATTTTCATTCCTGCATCAGGGGTTCAATTCCCCTACGGGATACCATTTTAAAAGTCGACCGGTTTAAACCGATCGGCTTTTTTTCATTTTATATCGATTCATCGTTCCTTAACGAGTCGAATTTTAATGCGGATAGATCAGTTTACCCCGTGAAATACAGCCTGCTGTATATTTCCACTGGGTGATCTGTCCCTACTTTTTCAATCCTTCTTTGAACTTTTTGGTTAAGAATCTGAAGTCTCCTTTGCGTAGTGTGATATTTTCACTATCGAAGAATTCGAGTAGGATCATGGCAGTATTGCGATTCGTATTGAGAAGGTCTCGTAACTGCGATACTTTAATACCCTCGGTTGTTTTCGTGAGTTGTTCAAGTATAATTTTCTTTGCTTTTTCAACCAGATCAGAATGAAGATATTTCTGCTGGAGAAAATGAATATTCCCTTTGCCAACGAGATAGGAAATTATCTGTTCCATCTGTTTTTTTGAGATCTTCTTATCGGCTGCCAGATCACTTAATTCAGCGGGATCAACTGCATTATTACATTTCGAATTTATCAATTTATCGAATTTACTAATCATTACTTTTATCTCATTACTCAATTTAACTTCATGAGATGCCAGTATCCAGCTATTCCCATCTTTCCTGAGTTTTGCTTTTTCTTCCAAATTTTGTAAGATCTGTGTTAATGTGATCTTTGTTACTTCGTTCTGATCTTCACCAAAAATGCCCATCAGTTCTTTAAATGTTCTACCGTTTTTTTTCAAAGGATTCTTCTGATGAAACTCCTTCAAACCAGTAAGGATCTTATTCTGATAAGCAGTATTCATCTTCTTTTGTAATAAAATTGTTTCATTCTTAGATTGGTAGAAAATAATATCTCCCGGTAATTTTTGGAATATCACTTCAATCAGATCATCAGGATCCAAATCAAGGTATTCAGCTATAGTTTTCTGTGATATCGGCAGCGCGGATTTCCGTACTTCTGCAGCCACCATTTCTTCCAGTTCACCTCCGGCTATTTTCTTCACAATCTCAACTTGTGTTCCTTTTCTGCGACGATGATGCAGAGGATACGGATCTACCACATAACCTCCACCCAATGTTAGATTTCCTGATGAATTACGAATAATAAATTTATCGTTATATTGTGTGATAATCGGTTGTGGTAGATACACTTGCGCCAAACAACTTTCACCACTTTTCAAATGATCCCGGTCCAGCAAGTGTATCCGCGCCATTATTCGATTTGTTCCCAGCAGAAAGATCACCTGATTCCACAATCCCAGGGTAACATCATTTTGATATATATTAAGTTTGATATCAATCAGTTTAGTCGATTTTATCTTTTTATTTGAAAGTACCATTCCATGTTTGAAATCTTTCTGTTTAAAACCGACCAGATTGAATGAAGCTCGATCTCCTGCACTAACCTGGTTGACTTCTATGCCATGATGTTCCAGCCTTCTTATTCTTAATTCTTTCTCATTTGGCAGAAGAAATACAGGTTCATTCTTGGAAATTGTCCCTGATATTATCGAACCGTTCACAATTGTACCAAAACCTTCCTGGGTGAAAATGCGATCGATGTACATACGGAAAAGACCCTCCGTTTTTCTTTGTGGAATTTTATCGGTCAGAGTTGATATTTCATTTATAAGTTCTTTAACTCCCTGTTTTGTATGGGAAGAAACATGTGTCACAGGAGCATCATTTAAAAATGAATCCTTCACAAAATCCATAATCTCTTCGGTTGCAAGTTCCAGGAGTTCCTCATCAACCAGATCTATTTTTGTCAGAACGATCTTTCCACTTTTGATGACAAGAGTTTTCATTATATCCAGATGTTCTTTTGTTTGCGGCATTATCCCTTCATCAGCTGCGATAACCAGAAGTACAAAATCTATCCCGCAGGCTCCTGCAACCATTGTTTTAATAAAGTCTGCATGTCCCGGTACATCCACGATCCCTACACTATTTCCATTGGGAAGATCAAGATGCGAAAATCCCAGATTAATTGTAATGCCGCGCTCTTTTTCCTGTTTATGTGTATCGCAATCGTAACCTGTGAGTGCTTTTATCAATGTTGTTTTGCCATGATCTACATGCCCGGCAGTTCCCATTATTAAGTGTTTTGTATCCATTATCCCTTCTCTATTTAATTCTCGATTTGATAATCTCTGGTAATAGTTTTTCGTCAAGAACACATTAGTTAATTCTGGTGCTGAGTCAAAAAAATCTTTACATAAAGAAAAGCACCAAATTCTTTGTTTAGGTAATAGAGAGGATGGAACTGGTGTTCCAACTGGTCTTCAAAACCAGTAATAGGCAGCTAAAACTGTCCACGGCAGGTTCGATTCCTGCCCTCTCGGCCATTATAAAAAGAAAACTTCGGAGGCTAGTTTAACCTCCGAAGTTTTTTGTTTAATCTACAATCAATACTATTTCAATAAGATCATCTTTCGTGTATGGAAATAAGATGGTGTCGTTAACTTATAGAAATAGATTCCTGAACTACAGGAGGCTGCATCCCAAAGGAAGTTATGCCGTCCTGCTCCAAAGGATCTGGTTAGCACTAGTTGTCCCTTCATATTGTAAATATTTAAGTTTCCAGTTTCGTTCTCTTTAATATCGAAACTGATCGTAGTTGTTGGGTTGAATGGATTCGGGTAATTTTGACTCAGGACACTTGTAACTGGAAGTAATTCATTTCCAGCACCAGACCCCTCTTCAACCTGAACGATCCAGATAGTTTCAATTTCATAATCTTCATCAGATGCAATAGATTTGATCTCAATATCTCCAACAACCGCGAAGATGTGAACGAATTCTTCTATAGATTCAGTTTGAAGAACATCATCTACAAACCATTCGTAGTCTATTGTACTATCAATATCCTCTACATCCACACTGAAGGTAACCATGCTATCCTGCTCAACTGTAAATGTAAGTTCTTCCGGCAGGAAACCTATCAGGACTGGTTCATCGTTAACCGGAGTTACAATAACATCCACATCATCTTCGGCAGTTGCCCTGGTTACATTATCATCTACGATAAAGGTTAGAGTTTCTGTTCCATTCCAGTTGACTGTTGCACCAAAAGTAACTTCAAATCCAACAATATCAACTGTGATCTCTGTATTACCAGTTACTGTTAATGTAAGATCATCCGGATCAATATCATCAATGAAGTCTGTGAAATCAACCATCAATCCATCATCTTCCTCAAATGTGAATTCCTCAGGTAAGACTATCGTTGGATCATCATTAACCGGCAGGACTATTACATCCACAACATCATCTGCGGTTGCTCTGCTGCCTTCATTTTTTGTTGCTGTTTTTCTGCTTGTTGAGATAGAAACTCTCTCACCCTGTCCATCATCAACTGTGAAAGTTAGTGTTTCAGTTCCATTCCAATTGGCAGTTGCACCAAAAGTAACTTCCAAATCTACAATATCAACTGTGATCTCTGTATTGCCAGCAACTGTTAATGTAAGGACATCCAAATCAATATCATCAACAAATCCTGTGAAATCAACAACTAGTCCATCATCTTCATCAAATGTGAAATCATTCGGTAAGACAATAGTTGGATCATCATTAACAGGAGTTACGATAATATCAACCACATCAGTATCGGTTTGTCCATCATTAACCGTGAAGGTCAATGTCTCTGTACCATACCAATCCGGTGGAGCACCAAAGGTTACTTCGCTGCCCACAATATCCACAGTAACATTTGTGTTCCCAGTAGCGGATAGAACATAAGGACTACTGTTAGGATCTGTGATATAGGAATCGAAATCAACCATCAGTCCATCATCCTCTTCAAATGTAAAATCATCCGGAAGAATTATCTCAGGAGGATAGTTCACAGTTAAGGTAACTGGAACATAAACTACCAGATCATCCGGGTCATTACTTACGATTACCAGGCTGGCTTCGTAAACTCCCAGGTTATCGGTTTCGTTGGCATCAATTGTTACAGTGATATCATCAGAAATTCCCGTTCCCAGCGTTCCACTTGTGATGTCAATACTCAACCAGTAAAATTCTGCAATACCATCATCAATTTCATAAAGCGGACCATCCCAATCGGCCCACCATAAGTTGAAATTGTGGTGAGTAATTGAATAACATTCAAATTCACCAGGTGGAAGTGTGAAACCGCTTATAATGTTGTAAGTTCCATCAGTATCAGCTAAATTCATTTGGACTACCGTATTAGCAGCAGTATTTGTCATCCACAAATTACCACCCATGTGTTCGGGAACCCAGACGAACTGCCAAATGTCCATCCCAATTGATCCCGTATAAGAATCAATAATAAAACCGGTTGCATCTAGTTTATAAATAGTTGGATCGGGGGTGAAAATAGGGCTGGTCACGAAATAACTGCCATCCCAAGTTAATGCAGGGAATTGTATATCTGGACAACTGAATGAGAAACCTGCAGATGAACCATCCAAATTGTATGCCCATACATTCCCTGATTGATCTCCAATCCATAAGTAACTTCCATCCCAGGTGATACCAAAAGGTCCAACATGAGTAGGATAAGTAGCAATTACAGATTGAGTTGAGATATCGTAAACAGTTAATTCATTTATACCAAAATTTACCGAATAAAGCAAATCTCCTACCCAAACCATACCCATATTACTCACAGTATTGGGTGGCATACCGGAATATACTCCTAGAATATCACCGGCAGCACGGTTTTCAGGAAATTCTCTACTCGCTGAAGCAGATTGCCTGTCAAACAAACTGATAGTCGAAGAATTTTCTCTACTTCTATCTGCATAGTCGCCATAATTTCTTTCTCTATCTGTTGGTATCATGTACTCAATTGAGATATTGTAGTTCAGATCAGCCAATCCGGTGTTTTCAATTGTCAGAGTGTTATCAACAATTACATCCGGTGCAATGTTCTCTTCAAATGAGGCAGGAGTTATCACAATCTCAGCAGCTGTGCACTCACCACTTAGAGCAATTACAACCTCAGGTTCATCCGGGTCATTACTATAAATTGTCAGGTCACTTGTAATAACGCCAGCCGATGATGGGGTAAATGTCACAATTACGACCTGCTGCTCCATCGCATAAAGTGAGAAACTTGTAATATCAACTGTAAAATCCGGATTATCAGAAACAATATCTGTTACATTCAACCAATCTGTACCGGCATTGGAGATAGTTAAATTATCTGTTGCATTCTGACCGTACTCTAAAGAACCAAAATCAAAGCTGGTAACATCTGCTTCAATGTCAGGAATACCTGTTACTTCCATTGTTACGGGCACAATTACCTGAGGAGTTACCGGGTCGTTGCTGTCGATAACGATATTAGCAGTATAAGTACCTCCAAATATAGCACTGGCATCGAAATCCACGTTGACATCGGCAGAACTTTGGCCTGGAATTGTAACATTATAAGTGTCAACTGCTAACCAGGGAACCAGTGGATTCCCGGTTGTTACAATTACATCATCTACAAACCAACCGGCATAATCATTGAGACCACCATCATTTGTGTCAAAATAAAAACGGATTTGCAGCATATTTCCCAGGTATGGTGTTAAATCCAATGCAGTAAATATCCAACCTCCACTATTACCCGTTGGGGCACTCCCATATCCACCTCTAAGTTGAGTCCAACTGCTGCCCCCATCTATTGTAACATCTACTAAACAATGATCCCAACCAATTTCAGTATCGTAGGATTCATAGAAATATAATCCGACAGGTATGGAGATAGTAGTCAGGTCTATGGCAGGAGAGATCAGGGCAGTATTGATCCGATTACCAGTTGCATAATTTCCCTGGGCTTCTATGCCGCACCACCAACTGGTAACAGGGCTATTGAAGCTAAGGTTGGTTTGGTGCCAGAGGTCATCTACACCATACACTTGAGTCGTCCATCCTCCCACACCGCTTTCCATATCATCACTGAAGATAATGCTTCTACTATCCAATGGTTCGATGAGTTGTTGGAATTTATCTGGATAACCATTTGCTATCTCAGTGGTTGTTCTTTCAGTAGCGCTGTGTCCTCGCTGCTCATATTGCGGGAAGTCTAGGAAGGATTGGAAATAATCCTCAGCTGAAGCTTCAATCGTGATAAAAGCATCTAAATCCGCTGCGCCAGTGATAATATTTTCGATATTTAAAATCTGTGTTGATGTTTCACCTACGTTCAGGTTTTCCGTCATAGAAGATGGAGTAACAGATATTTCAGGACCAATAAGCCAGTCAATTGTATTGCTTATCATCTGTATAAAATCTCCGCCCCAAAAACCATCACTTGGAAAGACATTAATGGCTACAATAGCTTTATCGGGATTATAAGCAGCTACATGATCTCCTGTTCCATATATACCAAGTGATACACCATTACCTTGCGGGTAAGAAAATGTATAAAGTCCAGTTTCGATATATGAAACATTTGATGTAATGGGATGTGTTACAAAACTATTACAAGATACAGTTGTAAGACTAAAAGGAGCGACAGTAAGAGGTGAGTACGCGGGATCCATTATTAATCCCTCTAGTTCGTATCCGGAACTAAAGGAACCTTCTATCATACAAACTTTCCCTCCTTGATCTACATAACTTGCCAGATTGTTACCAAGTGTCATTGGGTCTGCAAATACAAAATTTGATGCTACAATTACAACATCATAACCTAGAAGATAGGCTACATCTGGTGTAGCTGAGTAAGCATCAAATTCAGTAAAAGTGCCAACATTAGGTAAACTTGCAACTGCAGTTTTGAAAGTAATATCACCATTCTGATGTGCATTCACATATAGAATTGAAGAGTTTCTTGATGCTGAATTAATTATTAATTTTTCAGAAGGATGCAACATATTTTCTGGGATTGCATCATTATACATTGCCTGATTGATCTTAGCTATTCCTGAATTCTCCATAAGTTGAGAATAAAGTATGCTGAATAATAAAAAACTGAATAATAGAATAATTACAAATTTTTTCATTTTCTTCTCCTTGTTTTTGTTAGAATATCAAATGGGATTGTAATAAAAATGTATAAAACTGAACGTTGTAACATATGTTTCCCACCCCATTAATGTAAATAGCGATCGTAATAGGCTCAAAAAAAACATAATAGCGATAGTTGAAATATTCAATAATAAATAACTTTCTTCTCGATATTGAAAATTTTACTCTTTAGAAATTATCTATGGCAAATGCTAATGAAATTGCATTTGCAATGCAAATGATAAGCTAAATATTTTTTTGTCAAGTATCTTACTGAATAGTTTGAATAATTAATACTGTAAAATTTAAACACTTAATAACAAATAATCAATTCAAACGCCAGAATTTCAGTTGATATAATGAAAAACAGTATCTTAATTTACTATAT
>JAQICU010000054.1 GCA_027858325.1 Candidatus Cloacimonadota bacterium | reverse complement strand
TGTATCGATCCGTTTGGGAAGCGAAACCCAGAGAAAAAGTCCTCCTTCCGGTTTTGTCCATTTTACTCCCCATTCGTTTGGAAAGTGTTCTTCCATAGCTTGTAAAAAAACATCCAATTTTTCACTATAATATGTTTTGCATTTTTCAATATGTGTATCGTAATCCATTTCAGTTAAGAATGCTGTGCAAAGATCCTGATTGTATTTAGGTGTATTCAAAATGTTCCCACCTTTGATGTTGCCCATTTTTTCAATAACTTCTTTTGCACCAATATTGAATCCAACCCGAATACCAGGGCAGAATATTTTTGAGAATGTATAAAGTCCGATCACATTAGTTCCACCTCTTTTCTGATCTAAAGAAAATATTGATGGAATAGGTTCTCCGCGATAGCGAAGATCACGGTATGGACTATCTTCCACAATAGGAATATCGAATTCATAACTGAGATCAAGAAGTGCTTCACGCTTTGCTAAACTAGTTGTAATTCCGGTAGGATTCTGGAAATCGGGAACAACATAAATGAATTTCGGTTTCTTATTCATTTTATTGAGTTTTTTTTTGTATTCAGTTACATTCGGTCCATCCTCCTCAATATCAATGCCAATGATCTGCGGATTTTGCATTTGGAAGGCAACAATAGCTCCGGCAAAAGTAGGACGGTCTAGCATAATTACATCACCGGAATTCAAGAATAGTCTTCCTGTCAGATCCAAACCGTGCTGTCCTGAAGAAGTTATCACAACCTGCTCTTTTGAAATATTGATCTCATCTCTTTCCATGAATTCAATGACAGCATTCTTCAAACTAACTTCACCGGGTACAGAAGAATATTGGAAAATATTCTCTAGATTGTTTTCTAATAATTTCTTTGATGCAGATCTTATTTGAGTTTTTTGGAACATATCTGGAGAAGGTAGTCCACCAGCAAGTGAGATTATCTCAGGATCATTCAAATATTTGAATATCTTGCCTATCGAGTATCCCTCGAAATTCTTCATTATTTTGGAATATTTCTCTTTCCAATCTCTAACCATTTATTGCCCCTAGTTATATCAACTCGACTCGAGTCTGAGAAACCCGAGTCGGGTTGGAATTTTTACCATTGCGAAGGTCGAGACCATTCGTAAGGTTTTAAATTATTTAATTTCTAATACGAGCTACCACCGAAAATTGGTTTTATCCCTTTCTTCATAAAACTCTTCCCATCTTTACTGGCACGGAGAGATTTATAATAGATCACATTCCCGATCTTTTCTGCATTTGCATCACGTTCATCTTCCGAAAGGAAATAGGCTGCCATTGTATCTAATTCACGAGCAGTCCCATCACTTTCATATTTGAATGTCATATCGGTTCCGCTTTCCAGAACTTTAAAGGCATTTTCAGTCCAGTTGAATCCTTCCATACCGAGATCGGGATTAATATAAATATGTGCTGCTAAGCTAACACCTTTTATGCCGCTTTCTTTAAGTTCTTTTGCACACTGAATAAATGTATCGGATGTAGCTCCGTTGCCAATATTGATCTCATAAAGAGGAGAAGTATTATCATCACGGAGATACGATTTCATAATATTTAACAGCATACGGAATTGCATAACTGTCTGTGTTGAAAGCAACATAGAAATTTTAAAATAGAGATTTGGAATATCTTTGCCGTAATAACAAGCTGCTATGATGGAACTCCAACTTGGATTGAGAAAGAAATCCGCACCGGTTGCCAGAGCAGTTCTGGTAACTCCATCAAGATAAACCAGATGATTATCATTCGCTCATTCGATTCCACCGAAATTGCCAAAAAATGTACCCTGATTTTTCAGTACTATTGCAGCATTTTCAGTATCAATTTCCGCAACTTCAAATTTCTTACCTGTCACTTCTTCTAATTTTTTAAATCTTGCTTTCGGTTGTGGAATTCCAATTAGATTTGTACTGCAGAATTTGGAAGCTTTCATTAAATTCTCACTCATCATCAAGGTTGCCATCAGATCACCATTATAGATGTAATTATCTGTGAGAGCAACTACCGAAATAAATTCAGAAGCAACGAAACATTCTTCACCAATTTCTGCACTTGCTACAATTTTTTTCATCGCGTGATGAGTAACTTTTGCGCCCTGCCATCCGGAAACCTGAGCAGTAGCAACACCAAGAGAATCGTTGTAACTAATATTATGTTTCTTTTCATAATCCTGAACTTTGGGGAATTTCTTAACCAGTTGTTCAGCATCAGCGATCATATCACCAAAACCTTTTTCTTTCAAAATTCTCTTTCGGGTTTCGTATTTCCT
>JAQICU010000372.1 GCA_027858325.1 Candidatus Cloacimonadota bacterium | reverse complement strand
ATTACATAGTGGGAGCTATGCAGCAAGATTTTACTTTTATTTATCTTTTTTCAAAACCTTATGTGATTCTTTCAGCCATTTTATTATCTCGATCTGCTGCGGGCATTTTACCAAACACTCACCACATTCGTTGCATTTATCTGCCCTGTTTTCTTCTCTTAAAAAACTATTGTAGAACATCCTGCTTTTATCCAGATCATCATACATAATGTTCATCATGTAAAATCCTAACACGGTGGAGATTGCTACACCGTGAGGACATGGTTCGCAGTATTTACATGTTGTACAGAAGAAAGGTGAACGCTTTAAATATGCAGTTCTGATAGTTTTAAAAAGATCCAGTTCTTCCATGGAAAATATTCCAATTTCTGCTCTATTGGCACTTTCAATGTTTTCTTTCACATGCTGCAAAGTTGTCATCCCACTTAAAAGGATCGGAACTTCTTTCTTATTCCAAAGCCATTGCAGAGCACCATCAGCATAGGAACGTTCCTCTGGAAATTTCTGCCACAGTTTATCAATTTCCAGTGGTGGAGTTTTAGCAAGTTGACCACCTCGCAGCGGTTCCATTACGATAACTTCAAGGTTATTTTTAAGGGCATATCTGAATCCCTTCTCGCCGGCTTGAAATTCTAAATCCATGTAATTATACTGAAGCTGACAGAACTCCCATTTATCATAAGCATCCACTATTTTCTTGAACACTGAGTATGAATCATGAAAGGAAAATCCAATATGTTTTATCTTTCCCCTAGCTTTCATTTTTTCACACCATTCAAGCACACCGAGATCTTTAATATTCTGCCACGATTTTGCATTTAAAGAATGCAGTAAATAAAAATCGAAATAGTCCGTCTGCAGTTTTTCTAATTGTTCAGTAAAATATTTATCAAAATCGGCTTCTTCTTTTATCAACCAGGCAGGAAGTTTAGTTGTCAGAATTATTTTGTCTCTCAAGCCGCGTTCTTTCAGATAGTTTCCAACAAATATCTCGCTTTCCCCACCATGATAGGGATAAGCTGTATCAATATAATTCACACCATGCTCAATTGCATAGTCAAACATCTCTTCAGTTTTTTCCACATCGATCAGCTTTTGGTTTTTATCTAGTATGGGAAAGCGCATTGCACCAAATCCCAGAATTGAAACTTCTTCTCCACACAATTTACGATATCGCATAATTATCTATCCCCTCAATTATTTAAAGCAACTACCATTTTCTTATATAATTAACGAAAACTGAACCAAAACTATCAAATATAAAACTTACTCCAATAGAAATAACATACTTTCTATTATGAAAGCTGGTAAAACTATGAATAATCCCAGGAATGCCGGTTCCTATTTGGAAAGAGACCATTTTGTCTTCCGAATGAATAACTTCATGTAATATTCCAACACCTCCGAAACAAACTTTTCCCATAAATTCACCATCTTCCAATATTAATAAACTATCATTGTCAACTTTTTCAATCCAATCAGGATATGAACCGAATTCCCAAAATGTACCCAATGATCCATAAATTCCCCAACGACCAGCTTTAAATGGATAGAATATTGAGGTTGATATCTGAGGTGCTATCCCGTAATAATCATAACTTTCCCCTGCATATTCTTCAACTGCTTCCACAGAATGAAATCCTGTATAGGCATCAGCATGAGCAGAGAAGGAACACCACTTGTAAGTAGAATTGATTTGATGTCGCAATTTCAAAGTTGTCGATCTTTCATCTTCATTAGATGCGCCACCCGTAGATGCACTTATTCCAGTATAATTTGTAAGTCCTGTATCACGATTATTCAAAAGAGCTGCATGCTCCGTTCCCATATATCCATAATGATAACTGGGTAGACATCCGGTAAATACAAGCATTAATAACAATAACAGGAATATTGGGAAATTCTTTTTCATTTTGATCTCCTCGTTAACAATTAACTCTTATACTATTTTCCTTTTTCCAAAATGCTGCTTATCTTTTTAAGCTCGATCAGAATATTTTCCAAAGCACCTTCGTCAAGTTTAGAAGATTTGGAAATTTCTTTTGTAGATGCTCTCGCTTCGCTGAGATCTGATCTTAATTTCTCGTGCAGTTCATCCCAGTTTGTCAAACCGGCAAGTTTGCCTTCATAACCTGTAGCATTTTGAGTTTGCCCTGCAGTTTGTATTTTGATCGAGCCAATTCCTAACCATCTATCGTAAAGAGTTCTTTCCAGCATGAAATCGGTGATCATCCTAAAAGGAATATTCTGTTTGATCTTGGTGAGAATCCCTTTTTTGATAACTATCTTATCAGCTTCTAAAAAGTAGGATAGATTCTTGATCCATAAGATCATGATCGGTGCGGTGATGATCCACATTAAAAGAATCAAGCCAATTACAATCCACCATAAATAATAAGAAAACTCAGTAAATTCAACATCGTTATCTAAAGCCGGAATTATGTACAAAGCGCATGCTAAAAGCACAATGAGAATTGATATCGTTATAAGTGTTAACCACGATTTTGTGATCAATTTTTTGTCTGGTTTAATTTCCATTTTATTCCTCCCTATTATTTCGACCTCGTACAATCCTCGTCACACAGCTTCTGCTGTGTGATGCAATTTACGTTACATAGCCGGAGCTACATAATGAGATTTAGTTTCTTGCTTAAAGCTCCAATCCGTTTTTATCTGTGTTCATCCGTGAGCTATCATTCTGGAACAATCTGAATAATATTAAGTCTTGCTCCAGATAGAAAGACGGTTTCCGTTTGGATCGAGAAAACTGGCATAAAATCCCATATCGCCACCGATCTCTGTTTTATCTTTGGTTTGTTTTCCTCCGGCTGCAATTATCTCAGACATTTTTGACGGAATATCATCACACTCTAAAACTAAATTCGGTCCACCTTCACAAACTTTCATATCCGGGTCAAATCCGCAACCGACAAGTCCATCTTTAAAGAAAGCGTAATTCCCACCTTCCATAATCTCAATTTCCCAACCAAATACATCGGTATAAAATTTTGTAGCTTTCTCCAAATCGGGTGCAGGAATCTCAATATGACAAAATTGATTCATTGTAACCTCCAATTTATGTTTTAGCTCACTGATTTTCACGGATTGAACGGATTAGAAAAAAATATAGGACAAAATAAACTTCGAAGATAGTTTCCTGTTTAATGCCCCAATCCGTTTTTATCTGTGTTCATCCGTGAGCTCACTCACGCTTTTACATTACAAACGATATTCTTGAATCTGGCAGGAGCAACTCCATGAGAAAGATGCATTGCCTGTCCGGGTTCGCCTTTTCCACAATGGAAAGTGCCCTGGAAATCCCATTCTTCTTCACCGCAAATTCCGTCGCAGGCTGCCCAGAATTCGGGAGTGATCCCAAAATACGTTGGTTCTTTTACAATATGTTTCAATTCTCCATTCTCTATCTTCCAGCCGATCTCAGTAGTAAATTGGAAATTATTCCGATTATCATCAATACTCCAAGTTTTAGTAAAATCAATATAGTAACCATTTTCAGTGGATTTGATCAGATCATCTAAACTACCTTTCCCCGGAGCCAAACAGAAATTGGTCATACGAATAAGCGGAATATCATCAGCAAAAGAAGCCAACATATTGGAACTTGGCTGCACACCGAGCAAAGCTGCATTTTCCTGGGAAGTCTGTTGATCTACAAGAATTCCATTTTTTACAATATCTACTGTTGCACCTGGTGTTCCTTCATCATCTACAATGTGATAGCCCATCCCACCTTTATTCATACTATCACTGTAAATATTCACAAGATCAGAACCGTATTTGAAATTACCAAGCATTGCAGGTTTTATGAACGTCTTACCAGCATAGGAAATTTCTTTACCAAATATTCTATCTGCTTCTGTAGCATGTCCGGCAGATTCATGTAATTGTAAAGCAAGATGACCACTTCCAATAATTAAATTGGCCTTTTCTTCTTCAATTCGTGGAGCATCTATCAGTTTAATTGCCTCTTCAATTATTGTTTTAGTATTTTCTTCCAGTTTTACATCTCGTACTACTTCAAAACCACCACGTCTGCCATTCATGTGTCCGGGATAAGTTCGGCACATAGACACTTTACCATCAGAAGCTAAAACATACATCATAGGCATTGAATCATAAACCAGAGAATCAACCAAAGTTCCGGTTGTACTGGCAAAGATCTTGTATTGACGATAGAATTCTGTGTAAACATTTGAATATACAATCTTCTCATTACCAACCAGTTTTTGAGCTATTTTCTCATGGAAATCGATTTTGTATTTATCATCCATGAGAAATGGATCTTCTATAGGTTTGAAAAGATAGCTGTCTTGAATCGGTTTTAACTTCTTAAAAGAAGCAGGTTCGTTGCGAAATTTACTTCCCGTTCTAGCATTGGAAATTGCTTTTTTTATTGTTTTATCAATAGATGTTTGGTTTAGGATCGTGGTTCCGGCAAAACCCCAGCAGCCATCTGCCAATACACGAATTCCCAGAGCAAGTGAATCCATATCCGAACCAAAATATTTCAATTTACCTTTTTCAAAATATATCTGCTGTTTATCGGTATCCGTAAAACGAACATCAGCATAAGTGATGTTCTGTACGGTTAATTTATTGATAATGTCATAAACTAATTTTTTCATTTTTTCTCCCTAGTTTTGCTCACGGATCTTCACGGATTTAACGGATTAAAAACAACCGGATAAACCAGAATTACAAAACGAGTTTTATCTTTATCCGTGCTCATCTGTGTTTGTCCGTGAGCTATAATTTCACTTTATATTTCTTTAATTTATTATCAAAGATCTTTCTTTTATTTCTGGTTTCTCACCAAAATTCAATAGTAGACCAATTTCAATTTTAGTAGAAGATAAAGAATTCAACAGCTGAACTTCATCTTGTTTAGTTAGTTGTTTTATAGCTTTTAATTCGATGATAATTTTGTTCTCAACTAAAACATCAGCAAAATATTCACCGATTATCTCATTTTGATAAAATACTTTTATTGGAATTTGATTTTCACAATTCAAACCTGCTTTTCTAATGTCAATCATCATTGCATTTTCGTAAACCTTTTCCAGAAAGCCATAACCCAAAGT
>JAQICU010000356.1 GCA_027858325.1 Candidatus Cloacimonadota bacterium | reverse complement strand
ATCTGGAAGTAATAAAAACTTACACTGATGGTGTTGGAATTGAATTGGTTGTAATTCCTGCAAAAAATGGATTGGTCGATCTGGATGAATTAAAGAAAGCTGTAGATGATGAAACTGGTTGTGTTCTTTTGCAAACTCCAAACTTTTTTGGAAACATTGAAAATGCTTTTGCAATCGAAGAGATCACTCATGCTGCCAAAAAAGCTCTTTTCATTGTTGCAGTAGACCCAATTTCTTTGGCTATTATGAACGCACCATCAGAATATAAAGCAGACATAGTTGTAGGAGAAGGTCAGGCTTTGGGAAATGCTCAGAATTTCGGAGGTCCGCTTTTTGGATTCCTGGCAGCTAACCTCAGTTTAGGAAGAAGTATGCCTGGTCGTATAGTCGGTGCCACTTTGGATGTAGAAGGTAAACGTAGTTATGCCCTCACATTGCAAGCTCGTGAACAACATATCCGTCGAGCCAAAGCTACTTCCAATATCTGTTCTAACCAAGCTCTCTGCAATCTGGCAGCTACAGTATATATGACACTCATGGGAAAAGAAGGTTTGAAAGATGCAGCTACACACAGCACTACAAAAGCTCATTATCTGGCAAAAAAAATAACAGAATTGGATGGTTTTGAAATGGCTTTTGCAGCTCCATTCTTCAAAGAATTCGTTATAAAAACTCACATCCCTGCTAAAAAAATTATACTTGATCTGAAAGATAAAAACATCTTCCCGGGAATTGATCTGAAAGAATTCGGATATGAAAATATGCTGCTGATCGCAGTAACCGAAAAGAAGAGAAAATCCGATTTGGATGAGTTAGTAAAATCTCTGAAGGAGGTAACCAATGGCTAGTACGATATTCGAAAAAACCAGCTCCGAACGTAAAGGTTATACTCTCCCGGATAATGACGTAAATGTTAAATTGGAAAATTGTATCCCATCTGAATTTTGCAGAAAAGAAGATATCCATCTACCAGAAGTCAGCGAATTGGATGTAATGCGTCACTTCCTGGAACTGGCACATACGAATTACTGTATAGAAAAAGGCTTTTACCCGCTGGGTTCCTGTACTATGAAGTACAATCCCAAGATAAATGAAACTTTGGTTCGTAATGACAGTTTTAACAATATCCATCCTTTGCAGGATGAGAACACTGTTCAGGGTGCTTTAGAAATCCTTCATGACCTACAAGAATCTCTAGCAGAAATTTCCGGATTCGAAAAAGTTACTTTACAGCCTGTTGCCGGAGCACATGGTGAATTTACTGGACTCAAAGTCATAAAAGCTTATCATGATTTAAATAATAATCCACATAAAAATATGATCATTCTGCCTGATTCTGCTCATGGTACAAATCCTGCCAGTGTAGTACTTGCTGGTTTTGAAGTTGTTGAGATAAAATCCAATGAAAAAGGTTTGGTTGATGTTGAAGATCTGAGAGCTCACGTTGATGAAAACACTGCCGGCTTTATGCTGACTAATCCAAATACACTCGGATTATTCGAAACTCAGGTTGAAGAGATTGCAGAAATCGTACATAGTGTGGATGGATTAGTTTATATGGATGGCGCTAACTTCAATGCCATTTTAGGAATTGTAAAACCCGGTGAAATGGGTTTTGATATTATGCATTTTAATCTGCATAAAACTTTTGCTACGCCTCATGGAGGCGGGGGTCCTGGTTCAGGACCGATCGGAGTTCGAAAAGACCTGGTGCAATTCCTACCAACTCCAATGGTGACTAAAAAGGGCAATAAATACTTCATGGATTACGGAAATGTTAATACTTCATTGGGTAAGGTCCACTCATTCTTCGGTAATTTTGCAGTGAACCTTCGTGCTTATATTTATATTAAAATGTTAGGGACAAAAGGTCTAAGACGAGTTTCGGAAAATGCTGTGATCAATGCAAATTATATTCAGAAAAAACTGGAAAACTATTATTATGTTCCTTATAAGAATCAATATTGTATGCACGAATTTGTAGCGAGTGGAGTATGGCAAAAAGAGAAATACGGCATCAGGACACTTGATATTGCCAAACGTATTCTGGATAAAGGTTATCACGCTCCAACTATCTACTTCCCGCTGATCGTGCCTGAAGCTATGATGATAGAGCCAACCGAAACTGAGAGTAAGGAGACTCTGGATGATTTCATAAACGCAATGATAGAAATTGCAAAAGAGTGTGAAGAAAATCCTGATCTATTAAAAAATGCTCCTTTAAACACACCGGTAAGACGCGTAGATGATACTCTTGCTGTTCGTCAGCTTAATGTAAAATTTGAGTGGTAGTTCAGCAACGAACCTGGCTTCGCTAAAGCTACGCCAAGGCAGGCTATAACTAACAAAGACGAACTTATTGTAGGGGTAAATCATCGATCTACTCTTTTTGTTTCTCCGTAATTATTTCAAAAAATGCACTTGACACTTAATCCATAATACCACCATTTAGTAATTGTTATTTTTTTTAACTGATAAAAAAAGGAGGATAGTATGCCAAAAGTAAACAGGTCAATTTTATTGTTGCTTGTTTTTATTCTTACAATTGTTATCTTCATTAGTGGTTGTGGTGATGGAGGTGCAGGTAAAGAAAAGGAGCCGAACAACTCCATCGACCAAGCAAATGACATAGTACTTGGAAAACCATTTGAGATCAAGATCAGTCCTGTTGGAGATGATGATTGGTTCAAAGTTGACCTTACCGAGCAGGGATATCTGAAAGTTCAGGCAAGTCAGATTCCTGAAGGATTAGAACTGGAAGTAGCTTTTGCATTATTCCAGGAATGGGAAGGTAAAAAAGAAAAATGGCTCAGAAAATGGCATAAGCTGCCTGATGCTATATTTATTCCCGAAGCAGGAACTTACTATTTTGCAATCATTGATAATTACAATGACAAGGAATCTAAAGAACCCATTCAGATAAAAGCAGATTTTATTCTGGAGTATGATGCTGGAGAGCCTAATAATAGTCCTGAGACAGCTACTACTCTTGAGTTTGGGACACCTATTAAACCAGTAATATTCCCAACTGGAGACAAGGATTGGTTTAAAGTTAATGTAACAAAGCAAGGTTATATTCTTGTTAAATCTAAAGATGTTCCTAAAGAGATCGTCCCAGATATTTACTATGCAAAATATGACGAATGGGCAGATCCGAAAATCCAAAAATTACGAAATTGGCATAAGCTTCCCGATGCCTGTGCAGTTGCTGAGCCGGGAGAATATTACATTGCTCTCATTGATGATTATAATGATAGATCTTCCGAAACTCCATTCAACTTTTTAGTCGAATTTCTGGATGAAATAGATATCTATGAGCCAAACAACGATTTCAAAACTGCAAAATCTGTATCACGTGGAGACACACTGAAAATTGCCATTTTCCCTCAAGGCGATAAAGATTACTTTAAATTGAATATTGAAACCGGAAACAAAATCAAATTCATGGCAAAGGATTATACAGGAATAGTACCGGAGATCAGACTTTATACACTTAATGAAAATGATAAGCTCGATGTAGCAAGTAGTTGGAAGAAACTACCTGCTGAAGTTGATGTCACACCCGGAACCGAGTATTATCTTCTCCTCCATGATGATTATGCTGATCAAGGTTCACAACAGGTTTTTGAATTTAAAATTGAATAAATAGCAATTTAAATTCTAAAAATGTTATATTCATGAAAAAATCTACAAAAGCACTCCTTCATCTTATTTTAGCCGGGATAGTATCGGTTATCAGTTATATTGGTTTTAAAAATGGGGTGGAATCTGTTAACGATAAGATAAAAGATGAATAAATAAAAAAGCCTGCTGAAAATTCAGCAGGCTCTTATTTATTATTATTTTCGTCTACAAATTTGCAAACGGGTTATCTTCACTAACGTGGTCGGGTTGCTTACTTTCTTTCTTGTATTTGTGCCAACTGTTTTTATCATCCTTAGCAGACTCAGGCATATTAGTTGGTTCAAGAGATATTCTACGTGCCGCTTTATCAATCTTTACAACACGTACTTTATATTCTTCACCAACATTCTTACTATCTAAAGTAACTTGAGCAATTTTTAATTTAGAGGCAGGTAATAATCCTGTGAGTCCGTCACTAATCTTGATAAAAGCCCCAAAGTTAACAACGTTCTCGATAACACCAGTAACAATATCATTTTCATTGATGTTTTCACTGATCACATCCCATGGATCCGGTTGAAGAGCTTTTAGAGATAAGGAGATCTTCTGATTATCAAGATTAATTTTTAATATTTGAGCTTCTACAATATCACCTTCTTGCACAACTTCTGAAGGATTATTTATTCGTCTTCCCCTAGATAATTCCGAAATTGGAATTAATCCTTCAACTCCGGGTTTGATCTCAACAAATGATCCAAAAGAAAGATTACGTACAACCTTACATGTTAAGGTTTCACCTTCAGTTAATTCACGAAGTGTCGCTTCAACAGGGTTTTCCTGAAGTGCTTTCATACTTAAGGAAATCTTGTCACCTTTAATCTTGATGACTTTAGCTTTTATCTCATCACCAATATTTAGGATCTCAGATGGAGAATCTATATGTCCCCATGAAAATTGTGAAATATGTAAAAGCCCATCAATTCCGCCAATATCAATAAATGCACCAAAATTTGTAAGTCGTGTAACAACACCATCTACAATAGTACCAAGTTCAAGTTCTTTTAATATCTCTTTACGTAATTTTTTCTTTTCTGTTTCCAGGATCTTCTTTCTGGAAACAACAATATTGCGTCCTTTATCTTTATAATCGATGATCCTGAAATCATAATTTCCGTTCATGAATTTCTTTGGTTCAACTACTATTTTGTCATCAATATGAGAGATTGGGCAAAAAGCCTTGATCCCTGAAATATCTATTATGTATCCACCTTTAGTCATGGATTGTACTTTACCATTTACCGGAATTTTCTCTTCAAATGCATCGTGAAGGATGTTCAAATTGACGGACACAAGACTTTTAGCAATAAGTGTTTCTGTTTCAGTATCTTTTACGATGTAACCTTCTAAAGTGTCACCTACTTTACAAGTAAGTTCACCGGATTTATCAAAGTAGTCCTGCTTTTCGGCATAAACATCTCTTTTGCCGCCAAGTGTAACAAATATGTAGGAATCTGTGATGTTAATAATCTCACCAGCTACTTTATCGCCTATTTCAAGCTGCTTAATATTAACAAGTGTATCTTCTAACATCTGTTCAAAATTCTCACCTGCAGATTCTTCGATCTGATCATCTTCCACTACTTCTTTAATTTCTTCTTTTGTTTTTTCTGGTTTTTTTGTTGTTATTTCCTCATTTTGGACCGGTTTTGTTTCAATCTTATCATCGGAAATAATCTTAACCTTTTCAGGTTCTACATCTTCTTTTGTTTCATTTGGAGGTTTATCTTTTGTTTCATCTAGTTTTTCAGTTGTAATTTCCTCATTTTGGGTTGGTTTTGGTTCAATCTTCTCTTCGGAAGTGTTCTTAACCTTTTCAGGTTTTACGACTTTTTCTTCTTTCGTCACCATACTGTCTCCTGTTTTTTAAATGTCAAAAAGATTTTGTAAGTTAGTTTGTCCAGATTTTTTTGCCCTGAATAAGGATATATCTATTTATTTTATATAAAATTAACAAAAATAAATAAATTGCTTGACTTATCATTCCATCATATCAGATGTGTCTCATATGAGACATGGGAGGATATTATGATAGATGACTTTGTGATCATCAAATTATCAAAACTATTTAATATTATTTCTAACGAAATACGCATTAAAATAATTTATACCTTGATGGAAAATAAATCTCTTACCGTCACTGAGCTTTCAGAAAAAATAGGTGTTCCTCAAAACACTTTATCAGCCCACTTAAAAATACTTAATGAAGGAGCATATCTAATTAAAGAACAAAAATGGAGAAATGTACATTATTCAATTAAAGAACCAAAACTTAAAGAAATTTTGGAAATAGGTTCGTTGGTATTATATAACAAATGGGAAGGCAACTGGGAAAAAATTGCCGATGCAAAGAAGAAAATTGAAAAAATAAATAGGATACAAGAGGTATAAAAATGGAGAAAATCATACCTAGATGGGAATGGAGAACTTTTGGAGACGATCTTTCCAAAGGTGAACAAAACATTATTAAACATGGTAATGCGCGTCATAGAGAAAGCAAGGAAATCTATATTTTATCTAAGAATAGTAATGATAATACAAAGATCAGAGATGAATTAATGGATATTAAATCACCGATTAGAATTAATAAAGAAACCGGTTTGGAACAATGGACAGTTCTTGCAAAATCTGCTTTCCCAATCCATATTAATGATCTTGCTCTTGTTTATAAAGCATTTGGAATTAAGCTGCCGTATCTTGATAAAGATGAATATTCATACAGAGAATATATTGATTTGTTGATTGGAAAGAACCCTGATCTGAAGATGATAAATGTTGAGAAAAACAGACATGGTTACTTAATTGAAAATGCAATTGTAGAAATTGCAGAAGTTAAATTCAACCAGTTTGAAACCAAAACTATTGCTGTTGAACATGCTAATATGGATGTGGTTTTGAAGATTGTGAAAAAATTAGGTTTAACTGGATACGAAAATGTTAATTATATCAAAGCAATGAAACAAACTTTTGGGCTTAAATATTAAATAATTGGTTTGTTAAAAGGGATGAAAAAATGGAAAAATATGCAATATTAGATATTGGAACAAACTCGATTAAATTGTTTCTATTTTCAATTGAAAATGGGATATCAACAACAATAATTGATACAAATAATATTTCCAGATTGGGAGAAGGACTACAGAAAACAGGAGTTATCTCAGATGAAGCAATGAGCAGGAACATCGGGGTATTACGTGAATTTATTAAAAGTGTAGAAGAGGAAAATGTTAAAGAGATAACTGCTGTTGGAACTATGTGCTTACGAACCGCTGAGAATAGTGATGTATTCCTAAAAAGAGCAAAAGATGAACTAGGACTTACAATAAAAGTAGTTTCAGGAGAAGAAGAGGCAAGATTGTCCTACCTGGCAGTATTATCAACAATTGGAAAAACAGATAAAAATGTTGTTGTTTTCGATACCGGTGGCGGCAGTACTGAATTTATATTTGGGAAAGGAACTAGTCTCAATAATCGCATTAGTCTAAATTTGGGTGCAATCCATCCCTCCGAAGAATTCTTACTCTCTGATCCTGTTAAAGATTATGAATTTAAGAAAATGCAAGATCATATGATGAAATTTTTTAGTGAGAAAATTTCAAATAAAAAAGTAGATTACCTGATCGGTATTGGTGGAACCGTCACCAGCATGGGAGCAGTCATGTATAAAATGGTTAATTATGATCCAACCATAATTCAAGGTTCTCAAATGTCTTTAAGCGAAGTAAAAAGGCAAATTGTTTTATATAAAAATAAAACTATCGAAGAGCGAAAATTGATTCTTGGTCTTCAGCCTAAAAGAGCAGATGTGATCTTGGCAGGAGCTGGAATAATTAATACTATCATGGAAATTTTCAAGATTGATTCCTTTACTATAAGTGATCGCGGTTTGCGTCATGGATTAATGTTTGATAAATATTTAAAATAGCAAACACAGGAGATTATTATGCCAAAGTTTTTTAATAGCAAAGGTAAACAATTAGAAGGAGATATCGATGGTTTTCTGGACAGAGTAACCACGGCGGGATTGATCTTTCATGAAGGTGTAAAAGCATATGTTAACGGGAAAAGAGATAAATTCGAAAGGAATTATCAAGACATTACGACCTTAGAAAGTAATGCAGACAATATTCGACGTGATATTAAACACAAACTTTATACTTACATGCTGATCCCTGAATCCCGTGGAGATGTATTAGGTCTTCTGGAAACTCTCGATGACATAGTTGATATTTGCGAGAAAGTATTAGAACAGTTTTCCATTGAAACTCCTGAAATTCCTGAATTTTTGAGAAGCGACTTTATTGAACTTGCTGAACTATCTTCTAAAGCTGTGGAAGAAGTAGTAAAAGGGGCTCGTGCTTTCTTTCGGGAGATTGGGATAGTTAGCGATTATGTAAATAAAGTACATTTTTATGAACATGAAGCAGATGACGTGGAAGAGCATTTAAAAAGAAACGCATTTAATAGTAAGGAGATCACTCGTTTTAGCCATAAAGTACACATGAGATATTTCGCCGAAAAGATCGCTGAGGTTTCAGATGTTGCAGAATCTGTAGCTGAGAGGTTATCTGTTTATGCTATCAAAAGAAGGATATAGTCTTACTTTCGGGAGAATGATTTTATGTTAACAATTATATTTTTCTTATCTAGCGGTCTCTTTTTGGGCTGGTCATTGGGCGCAAACGATGCAGCCAATATATTTGGAACAGCTGTTGGCACCAAGATGATCAAATTTAAAACAGCAGCTTTAATTTGCAGTGTATTTATTATCATCGGAGCTGTTGTAAGTGGTGCTGGAGCTTCTCACACTTTAGGTGAACTGGGTGCTGTCAATCAATTGGCAGGAGCATTTATCGTTGCATTAGCAGCCGCAATCACAGTTTTATGGATGACAAAAGCCGGTTTACCGGTTTCTACTTCTCAAGCTATTGTTGGTGCAATAATAGGCTGGAATTTCTTTTCCCAAACTGTTACAAGCATAAGCTCACTTTCTAAGATCGTTGGAACTTGGATATTTTCTCCTTTATTATCTGCAATTTTTGCATTCCTGTTTTTTCATATAGCAAAAATAATTGTTGAAAGATCCAAAATTCATCTCTTGCGTTTAGATTCCTATACACGAATTGGATTACTAATTGTGGGAGCATTTGGCTCTTACAGTTTGGGCGCAAATAATATTGGTAATGTGATGGGAGTTTTCATTAACTCTTCACCATTCCAAGATATTACTTTAGCAGGGTTATTCCATCTTTCATCAATTCAACAACTATTTTTATTAGGTGGAATTGCTATTGCTTTTGGAGTTTTTACATATTCTAAGAAAGTAATGATGACAGTCGGATCGGGGATATTTAAGCTCTCACCCGTAACAGCCTTTGTTGTTGTTCTGGCAAGCTCGATAACTTTATTCTTGTTTGCCTCGCAAGGGTTACATAATCTTTTAACTTCTCTTCATTTACCGGCAATACCTTTGGTTCCTGTTTCTTCATCGCAAGCTGTTGTTGGTGCTGTGATGGGAATAAGTCTTGCAAAAGGTGGTAGAAATCTTAATTTTAAGAAACTCGGTCAAATAAGTATGGGTTGGGTTGCAACACCAGTTGCTTCAGCAATATTAGCATATATTGCACTTTTCTTCATGCAGAATGTATTTATGCAGATTGTATTTAAATAGTGGAGAAATTATGAAAAAAACATTTGCTATTCTTTTATTAACTCTACTTATCTTCGCTTCTTGTAAGAAATCAAATGATAAATTTTCATTCCCCGAAAAACCGATCACAATAATCGTTTATACAGGTCCTGGCGGATTGATAGACGTCACAGCTCGTAAATTTGCAGATGTTGCTTCTAAATATACAGAAGCTACTTTTGTAGTTGAGAACAAACCCGGTTCAGGTGGAATAGTTGCCATGAAGAGATTACTTCAATTACCTGCTGATGGATACACACTATTTGCCAGCACTAAATCCAATATTTCCAAAATCGTTTCTTCCGGTGGTGAAGCTTATATCGAAGGAATTGACTGGGCAGCAATGATGATGGCAGATCCAGAATGCATAATAACTCACAAAAAACAGAAGGTAAATACTTGGGAAGATCTTATTGCTGATGCAAAGATTAAAGATGGAAATCAGCTTTGGTTAGGTCCGGCAAATGGGGGATTGGATCACGTTACGGCTTTAAAGATCTGGGATGAAGCCGGAATTGAAGCCAAATGGATTCCATTTAAAAGCGGTGGTAAGGCAAGAGCTGCTTTATTGGGAGAACAAGGTGTAGCATATGTAGGTAATCCTCGTGAAGTTTTGGGAAATGATGACTTACAGATCGCAGCTGTTTCAAGTTTAGATAGATTAGCTCAATTCCCCGATGTTCCCACTTTTAACGAATTTGGAATTAATAATCTGGATAATGAATTTATGTGGCGTGGATTTGTGCTGAAAAAAGGGACACTCCCAGAAATCAAGAAATGGTATGATGAACTTTTTGTTAAAGTGAATAATGATCCGGAATGGCGTGAATATTGGGAGCGTGGCGGAATTGATGTTGTTTATAAAGGCTCCGAAGAATTTACAAAGATCGTACATAATGACAAAGAACAATTTACTCATTATCTTCATAAAATTGGTATTATAAACACCGAAGCAACAAACTTGATAGCAAGATTTGCTACTGGAAAAGCATTGAATTTTCTTATTATTATCTCTGTTCTAATTTTTCTGATTATTGGAATTTTTGTAAATCGTTCACCCAAAAGGAAATATCTAAGTAGAATTATGCTTCCGATATTCTTCATTATGCTATCAATTATATTTTTTATCATATCTTTCTCTTTCCCCAGTAATGAAAAAGTAGGACCTTCAGTAATTCCTCGACTTTGGATATTTATACTGATTCCTTTAAATATTTACCTACTGTTCAATATCTTACGACAAAAGAAAGAGATCGTTCAGGAAAGAGGAAATACAAAGATAATATTTAGATTTATCGGATTATTGATACTTTATTTGCTCAGTATTTTTTATTTTGGATATTTTATCAGCTCGTTTGTTTTCTTACTGGTGGGAATATACCTGTTGGAATATCGTAAATATCTAACAATGTTGCTGATTTCTGCAGGTTGGTTATTATTCTCATATCTGATATTTTATAAGTTACTTTATGTTCCACGTCCGGTGGGCAAATTAATTGAAATGATATTTTAGTGGAAGTATGGAAATATTAACAAATATGGCTCAGGGATTTAGTTTCGTTTTGGGGTGGCAACCAATATTATTTATTGTATTAGGTGTGATCATGGGAATTCTGGCTGGCGCAATGCCGGGTCTTTCTCCTTCGATGGGAGTTGCTCTGTTGGTTCCTTTTACTTATTCCATGTCACCAACTTTAGCACTGATACTGCTTGTTTCGATCTATATTGCTGCAAATTATGGTGGTTCTATAACCGCTGTTACCATCAATGCTCCGGGAACACCATCAGCAGTTGTTACTTCTTTTGACGGCTATCCGCTAACCAAACAGAATAAGCCTGGAATGGGATTGGGAGTTTCTCTGGTTTCATCTACAATTGGTGGCTTTATAGGAACAATCATCCTCATCCTGTTTAGTGTACAATTAGCTAAAGTTGCAGTGAAGTTTCATCCCGCCGAATATTTTGCCTTAGCCATTTTTGGATTAACTACTGTTGCAACTTTAGGTGGAAGAAATTGGATAAAAGCATTTATTGCTGCAATGTTCGGTCTGCTTATTAATACAATTGGTATTGATCCGATCTCAGGTGTAAGCAGATTCACTTTTGGTTCGGTTCATCTTTATGATGGTTTTTCTTTAATTCCTGCTTTGATCGGTCTTTTTGCTCTTAGTGAAGTATTCAAACAGATCGATGAGCAGAATTTTAAAAGTAAGAAAGTTGAATTAGAAAAAACACAATGGCCGACACTTCTTGATTATTGGAAATTGAAATTAACCATTGTTAGATCGTCAATCATGGGAACGCTAATTGGAATTTTCCCGGGTGCAGGAGCCACAATAGCTTCATTTATTTCTTATGATATAGCAAAACGTACTAGTAAAGAACCTGAAAAATTTGGACATGGAAGCCTGGAAGGAGTGGCTGCTGCTGAAGCAGCGAACAGTAGTTCTGTGGGTGGTGCATTGGTTCCACTTCTTACTCTCGGAATCCCCGGAAGTGCTTCCACAGCCGTGCTAATTGGTGCACTGATGATCCATGACCTTACACCGGGACCGCAACTTTTTAATAATAATCCGGAAATCATCTACGGATTATTCGCTAGTTTATTAATTGCAAATATTGTTTTATTAGTCCTCGGTTTATTCGGCAGTAGATTATGGGTTAAGGTTACCGCTGTTCCCAAAAAGATTCTTTATCCCATGATATTTACGGTATCGATAATTGGTAGTTTTGCAGTGCGTTATTCTTTCTTTGATATCGCTGCCTGTTTGGGATTTGGAGTTTTTGGTTGGATACTAAGAAGGTATAATTATCCGGTTGCTCCCATAGTATTAGGAATTGTACTTGGAAATATAGCAGAAACAAACTTCCGTAGGGCTGTGATGATGGGAGATTACACAATATTCTTCACCCGCCCGGTAAGTTTAATCCTATTGGTCTTGGCACTCGTTTCATTTGCCTGGCCGATTCTTAGAAATAAAATATATAGTAAAAAAGAATTTTCGAAATTGAAAAGCAGATAAAAAAAAGGAGGAAAAAAATGAAAAAAACGTTCTTAATTATTTTCGTGCTGGCATTGTTCGGAAACATGCTGGCCGAAACAGCAGCTGGCTCTTTAGGCTGGGATGAAAGAGGTTATCTCGTCTTCAAATCTGATGATGGAAATTTCCAGGCTCGTTTTGATACTCGCTTCTATATCAACGGAAGCTACTTTATGGATGATCCGGAAGATGTATTGAGTAATCAAACTAATTTGCGCAAAGCTCGCTTTGCTATTAAAGCAAAATTATGGAAAGTTTGGTCATTCGAATGGGATATCGATGTGGCAGAAGGTAATCTTGTAGAAGTAAAGGATATGTTCGCAAGTTATGAAGGTTTCCATAACAGCCATATCAAGTTTGGTAACTTCAAACAACCACTTGGAATGGAAGAACTTACTTCTTCACGGATGACAGTTTTTCCCGAAAGATCACTAGTAATGTTGGCCTTTGAGACAGACAGACAATTTGGTTTGGAATATTCCAAATGGGGTTATTTAGGCAAAATTCCGGTAAACCTAAGATCATCAGTATTTACTCAAACTTTGACCAACGAATCAAAATCTGATTATGAAAAAGAAGTTCATGAAACCGGTATGGGAGTAGTAGCTCGTTTTGTAATGGCTCCCCAGATCAACGAGGATTTCATGATCCATGCTGGATTAGCCGCAGCTTATGAAACTCCCTATGATGAATCGGAAGAATTGGAATACAAAAGCGAAGCTGAAACAAAAAATGGTGACTTAGAATGGTTTGATACGGGTGGAATTGGCGAAGCAAAATATGGTTTGAAATTAGGTTTGGAAGGTGTGTTACAATACAAAAATTTCCATTTACAATCAGAATTTATCCAGGCAAACGTGAAAAGATTAGACGACTCAAATTTAGAAGACGCTACTTTCATGGGTGGTTATTCCTACTTATCATGGTTAGTAACGGGAGAGAAAAGAGCTTGGTCAATTACAGATGGTGAATTTGGCCAGGTAATGCCAAAAAACAAAAAAACAGGAGCTTGGGAATTAGCTGCTCGCTACAGCCACCTCAATCTAACAGATGAAGATGCAGATGTTTGGGGTGGAGAAGGTAATCTTTATACTTTTGGAGTAAACTGGTATGCAAATCCCAATATGAAAATACAACTATCTTATACTATAGCTGATCTGGATGCAAATGCCAATTCAGATGGAGATTATGGCTTCGATACAAATGCTTTCGATGACCATTATGATGATGGTTATGATCACAGTTTCATTCAATTTTTAACAGTAATCTACTTCTAGGGGGAAATGATGAAAAAATTATTAATCATATCTCTGGGGCTAACTTTATTTTTAGTTAGTTGCAGCCTTGATAGCCCGATTGAACCTACAAACAACGAACCAGAAGAACCTGAGTCTTTAAATGCACTCTGCATTAACGAATACATGAGTCATAATGATGCAGCCTGGGCTGGACCAAATAATGACTTTCCAGACTGGATAGAACTTTACAACGGCTCTGATGTAACAATAGATGTTGGCGGGATGTATATTACAGATGATTTGGATGATTTAACTCAGTCAATGATTGGTGATAATGTGCCGGAACAAACAACTTTAGACCCAGGAGATTTTCTAGTATTGATTGCAGACGGAACTCCTGAAAATGGTCCTTTACATTTGGATATGAAACTTAGTGATGATGAAGATTTTGCTTTAGTTGACTCTGATGGAACCACTATTCTTGATCAACGTAATACAAGCGTAATTCCCGATGACCAAACTGAAGCACGAATACCGGATGGAACAGTAAATTGGGAAATCACGGACGTTCCAACTGCAGGTGGATCGAATAATTAAGCAAATAAAAAAATAGATTGAAACTTTTGAAGTTAAAAAGTTTTTTTGTTGTGTGTGAAAAGAAAGAAAAATTACGGAGGGTAAAATGAAATTTGTAAAATGGTTAATTATTCTGGCAGTAGGTATGTTCCTGCTGATGGGATGTAGTGATGATGACACAACTGGACCAGATCCAACAGGTGCAATCCTTGTTATCAACGAGTTTTTAGCAAGTAACGATTTTGGTGCAGTAGATGAAAATGGTGATCATGAGGACTGGATTGAAATCTACAATGCAGGTGATGAAGCTATCGATATTGGTGGTATGTATGTTACTGATAATCTAGAAGAACTTATGACAAGTGAAATTCCAACAACAGATCCAACTTTAACTACTATCGAACCTGGTGGTTTTCTTGTGTTATGGGCAGA
>JAQICU010000331.1 GCA_027858325.1 Candidatus Cloacimonadota bacterium | reverse complement strand
CTAAAAACAGAATTGTGCTTATTGATATTTATAATTTATATAATATTTAAATTTTATAGTTAAAATAACATAGGGAGATATAAAATGAACATAAAACGAGTTTATACTTTTGGAAATGGAAAAGCAGAAGGTAAAACTGAAATGAAGAACCTTCTTGGTGGTAAAGGTGCAAATCTTGCTGAAATGAATTTAATCGGTGTACCGGTTCCGGCCGGATTTACGATAACTACCGAAGTCTGTGCAGAATGGAATGCAATTGGTGAAGAAAAAACGATAGAACTTTTAAAAACAGAAGTTGAAGCTGGTATAAAAAATACTGAAGAAATTATGGGTGCAATATTTGGAGATAATACAAACCCACTTTTAATTTCCGTACGTTCCGGAGCTCGTGTTTCTATGCCGGGAATGATGGACACAGTTCTTAACCTGGGCATGAATGATGCCGCCGTGGAAGGACTAGCAAAAAAATCTAACAATCCACGCTTTGCCTGGGATTCATATCGACGGTTTGTACAAATGTATGGCGATGTTGTTTTAGATTTGAAACCTAAAACTAAAATGGATATCGATCCTTTTGAAGAGATCATTGACGAGATGAAAGAAGAAAAGGGTGTAGAAAATGATACAGAACTTACTGCCGAAGATTTGAAAGTTCTTGTTACAAGATTTAAAAAAGCAGTAAAAGAAGTAACCGGACACGATTTTCCAGATAGTCCTTGGGAACAACTTTGGGGCTCAATTGGCGCAGTTTTTGGAAGTTGGAACAATCCACGTGCAAACTACTATCGTACAATGAATAAAATTCCAAATGAATGGGGAACTGCTGTTAACGTTCAAGCTATGGTTTATGGAAATATGGGTGATACATCTGCAACCGGTGTTGCTTTCACTCGTGATGCTGGCTCAGGCGAAGATATTTTCAATGGTGAATACCTCATCAATGCTCAAGGTGAAGACGTAGTTGCAGGGACAAGAACACCTCAGGAAATCACTCTGGAAGGTTCTAAAAGATGGGCAAAACTTGCCGGAGTTTCAGAAGAAGATCGGGCGAAAAATTATCCTTCCTTTGAAGAAGCAATGCCTTCACTTTATATAGAATTATCGGAAATTGAAACAAAACTTGAAAATCATTATAAAGACATGCAGGATATTGAATTCACAGTTCAAGATGGTAAACTGTGGTTGCTTCAAACTAGGAATGGCAAGAGAACCGGTGCCGCAATGGTTCGCATGGCAGTGGAAATGCTCGAAGAGAATTTTATTGATGACAAAACAGCTTTGATGCACGTTGAACCAAACAAATTAGATGAGCTCCTTCATCCTGTATTTGGCGGTAATGCAATTAAGGAAGCTGTTGTTCTGGCAAAAGGTCTTCCTGCTTCACCAGGTGCTGCTACCGGTCAGCTTGTTTTCTTTGCCGATGAAGCAAACAAATTTGAAAATGCCATTCTTGCCCGTATCGAAACCTCTCCTGAAGATCTGGAAGGGATGAATGTTGCAAACGGAATTCTTACTGCTCGTGGTGGAATGACATCTCATGCTGCTGTGGTTGCACGGGGTATGGGAAAATGCTGTGTTTCCGGTGCTGGTTCTGTAAAAATTAATTACAAAGAACGTATCATGGTTATAGGTGGTAACACCTTCAACGAAGGTGATTGGGTTTCATTGAATGGTTCTACCGGTGAAGTTTATGAAGGAAAGATCGCAACGATCGATCCAGAACTTAGTGGAGATTTTGGGAAACTAATGGAACTTGCCGATAAATTTACTCGTATGTATGTTCGTACAAATGCAGATACACCAAATGATGCTAAAGTAGCTCGTGAATTTGGTGCACAGGGTATTGGCCTTTGCCGAACAGAACACATGTTCTTTGAAGGTGATAAAATAAAAGCAATGCGTGAAATGATCCTGGCTGATGACGAAGCCGGACGTCGTGAAGCTTTAGCAAAATTACTCCCATTCCAAAGAACTGATTTTGAAGGTATCTTTAAAGAAATGAGCGGGTTTGGTGTAACTGTACGTCTTTTGGACCCACCACTACACGAGTTTGTTCCTCACGAAACTGCTAATCAGCAGGAAATGGCTGATGAGATGGGCATCTCTGTGGAAGAGGTTAAAGAAAAAGTTGATTCACTTCATGAATTTAACCCAATGCTCGGACACCGCGGCTGTCGTTTAGGAAACACATATCCGGAAATTACCGAAATGCAGGCTCGCGCAATTATCGAAGCTGCTATCAATGTGAAAGAAGCAGGATTCGACCCAAAACCTGAAATCATGGTTCCACTTATTGGAACTGTGGAAGAGTATAGAATGCAAGCTGCTATCATAAATGAAACAGCTAAAAAAGTATTTGAAGAAACCGGTAAGACAATTGAATATCTAGTTGGAACAATGATCGAGATCCCTCGAGCCGCTCTCACCGCTGATCTTGTGGGTGCTGAAGCTGAATTCTTTAGTTTCGGAACTAATGACCTCACTCAAATGACTTTCGGTTACAGTCGTGATGATGCAGGCAAATTCCTTCCTATCTATCTTGAAAAAGGAATTCTGAAAGAAGATCCTTTCCAGGTTCTTGATCAAGAAGGTGTAGGACAGCTTGTGAAAATGGCAACGGAAAAAGGCCGTAGTGTAAATGCTGACCTGAAAGTTGGAATTTGTGGTGAACATGGCGGTGAACCAAAATCAGTAAAATTTTGCAACACTGTAGGAATGAACTACGTAAGTTGTTCTCCTTATCGTGTGCCAATAGCAAGATTAGCTGCTGCCCAGGCTGCTATAGAACAGAATTAATA
>JAQICU010000176.1 GCA_027858325.1 Candidatus Cloacimonadota bacterium | reverse complement strand
CACCCTATTGTTAATGTACCCGTAACATCTTGAGTATAAAGAACAGTCATTCCGTCGCCAGACATAACTCTTACTTCTGTTACGTAGTCAACACCAGTAGGATCTGTATATTGATTTACCGCTACTTTTGTTACATAACCTGTATCGTATGCAGTAAGATCTGCCGGTACCCATTTACTAGCCCATATTAAGCTATAGTCAAGAGCTTCGGCACCGATTCCACTAAACCCCACAACGTCAGTATCATAAATTAACCATTCAGAAGTGCCTCCACCTTGTGGAGCTTCCCAGGTTGCATAACCAAATTCATCTACAAACAGGTTAGTAGGAGGATTAAGTACAATTGGAACAGATGGATGTTCACCCAGATAATCGAATGTGTCTTGAGGATAAACGACCCATTCGGAATCATCAGCATTTGTTCCGGCAGAAAGTGCCCAGTCAGTATTACCTGTAACTACGTCATCTTTTCTTACAAGTGTATACTCATGTGCTGCTTCAAAAACACCGGCAACATCCCAATAAATGTCTTCTGTTGGTACACCGAAAACATCTATCAATTCCCATGTTGTTCCACCGTCTGGAGTCCATTCTATACCACGAGCGTCATTACCATTATGGTGAACAACACTAGGATAGCCCAGAACTTCATCAGCATCTAGTGGATCATAAAGTAAAGGATCAGTACCATCATTCAGGATAACCCAAACATCACCATCAGCAAGTGTAGCACTTACCGGGAAGTAATGCAGATATTCCCATCCGCCACCGTTATTAGACTGGTTAATGCGGAAGTCATCCAGATTGATCACAGCCCCAGTATTATTATAGATTTCCAGAGCTTTGTTATTACTGCTGCCTTCGATGTATTCTGAGAAGAAAACATCTGGTGCTTCAGGTGGAGTACCTTCAACATATGTGAAAGAGTAATCTATAGAAGCAGATTCGCCTTCATCATAAAGAGCTGTTACACCAGCGAGGTAAGTTGTGCCATCAATAAGTCCAAGATATTGATAGAATAATTCTGTAGTGAAACCATCAAATACACCATCAATATATGTATTGTATCCAATAAGAGCACGTGTGTCACTGGAAATTTCGCTAAATGTGAAATCATCGAAGTAACACATCGGAGAACCACCAGAGGCAAACAGATTCATTCCTCCCAATGAAAGAAGACCTGGAGTTCCAAAGCATCCTAGTGTCCACTGATATTCAAACATCAAAGTGCCGTCTACCCAGATCTCACACCAGTCAGCATCAAGATCTATAACTAATTCCATATTGATCCATGTATCGAAATCAAATGGGAAAGTTAAGGCAGCAGCTGCACCAGCATCGGCAGTAGCTATTCCATCTGTTTCAAACAGAATTTGGAAAGCCCATTCCTGACCGATAGTATTTGTTTTCTGAAGATTCCAATAACCGCTGTGTCCGGTTGGAACAAACAAATTAAGTTCCATGGAATAAACTCCGGAGGTGTAATTATCCATAAGTAATACAAGGTCAGATGTACCTTCTACTACTACGGAATTACTGCCGCTGAGAGCTTGTACATTTGATATCAATGCATCTTCACCAGTACCAGGTGCATTAGACCAGGTTGTCCAATCTGCTGATTGTACTGCCAGGTAGTCACCCACTGTGTAAGATTCAAGGTCATCTGTATAAATCGCTGTAGGTGGAGCTTCCCAGGTTGCATAAGCTTCTTCTGTTACAAAGAGGTCTGTGGGAGGCTCGGGAACAAATGAAGAAGTAAATACAATTGTAAGATCACCTTCTCCAGCATTAGTGCCGTATCCACCAACCTGGATCATATAATCTTCACCGCCTACAACAGCAATATCTTCAATGGCAGATTGCGCATTTCTAGTATTGCAATAGGCAGAATCATCATTATATCCAAGCTCAGTAGCAACATCGCAAGCACCATAAACAGCTAATTTTGTGTCAAAAGTACTACCACAAAGATCAACAGTTACAGTACCATCAGAGACTGGTGTATATGAATACCAGATATCCTGATTGATGCTATTTGTATCAAAACCACTGGTTGTAGCCATAGTTGTGTTAAAAGGATAATCTGTAACATCACCGGTTACTTCGGCAGTTTCGCAAGTATCATTATCGGGTAATGGAAGTGCAGTAAGAGTAACGTCTACAGTAGTTGTATTGCCTTCTGTTACAACCACATCTGCAACAGTAGCAGTTTCATAAAATTCAAGTGCAGCAGCTAATTCATAAGTACCTGTTACGATTTCCATTGAATAAGTTCCATCAGCAGCAGGATTAGTTGTTTCAGCACCTGCTGTAACTACAACTTCTTCTACATTGCCAGTTCCACCATCAAGTGTAACTGTTCCTGCAACAGTGCCATATACAAAACCCTCACCAATAACAAACTCATCAACAAAGGTATTATCCAATCCGTAATCACTTGTTGCAATTAGCTGAATGTGTGTTACATCTGCTGCAATAGGATTTGCATATAACATCCATCCAGCACTAGCATACACTTCAAGTATTTCTATTGATGTAAAATTTGTCCCATCGGTAGATGACAAAATCTCTATAGTTGCTGGATTATAAGAAGAATCGTCATTCCACCAGTAAAAAGATACCTGTGCATTCGGAACAGTAGAAACATCAAATGCCGGTGTAGTCATGGAGCCAGTAGTACCTGAAGAGTAATCATAGTTGTTATACATTGCTGCATAAGTTCCGGCATAAGCTGCATCAGGTCCATGATCCGTACCATCATCTTGCACCCATTGGTCTTCGGTTGCGGATTCTAAAGTCCACCCTGCTGGTGGCCAAGTTTCAAAACCTTCGGTCAATACTTGACCAAAAGCCAAACTTGCTGTCAACAGCAAGAACATTAAAAAAATTATTCCCTTTTTCATAAAATCTCCTTAAAAATTTGGTTAACGATTAAAAATCAATAAAAATGATAGTAACGGTTTGCAATGAGAATACTTAAAAATTGATAGTAATTGTTCATTTTGGTTTTCGAAATTAACATTCATTAGTTTCATTTAATATCCTTTACTTTTAAATTTAGTATTAAGAACATCAATAATTATTTCTTTTTCCATAACAACGTCATTTGTTGATTTTTTAGCTGAACCTGTCAAATCATTTTCTATAAAAATCATAAAAT
>JAQICU010000174.1 GCA_027858325.1 Candidatus Cloacimonadota bacterium | reverse complement strand
AAGATCATCGGTACATTTCAGGAATATCATGGAATAAATTACATTATTCCAGATAATTCACGTATTCACACAAATTTTACAGTGAACGATAGCTCAACTGCCAGAACAGGTGAGAAAGTTGTTTTAGAAGTAACAAACTGGGGAAGCCGTGAATATGTTAAACTTCCAGCCGGTAATGTGATTGACGTTCTTGGTATAACAGGAAATCCAGATGTAGAAGTTCTTAGCGTTATAATGCAATATGATCTACCATTAGAATTTCCACAGAATGTTCTAAATGAACTAGATGATCTATCAGATGAAATATCCGATGCTGTTATTTCTAAGCGTAAAGATCTTCGGAATTTGCTTACATTCACTATTGATCCAGCCTCTGCAAAAGATTTTGATGATGCAATATCTTTAGTTAAAAACGAAAATGGTTACTTGCTTTATGTTCATATTGCTGATGTAGCACATTATATCGATACTAGAAGCGAACTATTCAAAGAAGCTGCAAAACGAGGAAACAGCTATTATTTTCCTAAACGTGTGATTCCAATGCTGCCGGAGAAAATTTCCAACAAAATTTGCAGTTTACGCCCATTCGAAGATAAACTTACTCTAACTGTTCAAACCAAATTTAATACTGATTTTAAGGTCCTTTCACAGAGTGTATATGAAAGTGTGATCTGTTCGAATGCCAGATTCAGTTATGAAGAGATCGATGAATTCTTTGATAAGAAAAAAGAAATTGAACCTGAAATTGCTGAAACTCTTAAGAATATGCAAAAGTTATCTGTATCACTCACAAAGAATAGAGTAAAGTGCGGATATCTCAGACTTAATATACCTGAAACAATTTTCGTATTTGATGATGAAGGGCATGTTATAGACCTTGAACGCAGTATGGAAACAGATTCTCACAAAATGATCGAGAATTTTATGCTGGTTGCAAATGAGTATATTGCCAAAGAACTTTCAAAGGGCAAAACGATCTACAGAATACATGAGAAACCTGATGAAGAAAGGCTGATAAAACTAAAAGAGGAAATTACAAGCTACAATATAAAAATGGAAATGCATCAAAATTTAAATATTGTGCTTCAGAATTTGCTAAACTCGCTCCCTGATGAAAACTTCCATCGTGTTTTTGACCGCAAGATTTTGCGAAGTATGAAAAAAGCTAAATATTCTGTTGAGAATTTAGGTCACTTCGGACTGGCAATGAGATATTACACTCATTTTACATCTCCAATCAGGAGAATTTCCGACCTGATAATACACCACCAAATTAAAAATAAATTAAACTCCAAGCAGACTTCTTTTTCATCCTCTCATCTATTCAAACTAGCTAAAATTGCCACAGAGAGAGAGATGATCGCTGATGAATCCGAACGTGAAGTTGATCTCAAAAATAAGAAGATCTTTATGCAAAAGAAGATCGGTGATGAATATACAGCTATCATTATTGCAGTTCTAAAAAATTCTTTAATAGTAGAATTAGACAAATATCCAATTACTGGCATTATTACCAAAACTTCATTAAATGATGATCATTATGAATATTTCCCGCAGCATAGCAGATTTATTGGAAAAAGAAAAGGTAAGATTTATAAATTGACAGATACACTAAACGTTCTTTTAAGCAGTGTAGATGACGAAATTCATTTTAAAGTTATAAAATAAATATCATTAGAAATTCAAATATTTAAAAAGGAATTGAGTTATGTTCATTTATCGTTTATTTACATCATTTCTTGTTCGTCTGATTTATCCGATCATCAGATTACGTTTGAAAGGGAAGAAAGGTGATCAGAGAGTAGGCATCCTGAAAAATGGTTATGAAAAATGTGTATGGATCCATGCTGCTTCTGTTGGCGAGGTAAATGCTGTAAAACCACTTATTAATCAACTTCTGCAAAAATATTCACGAAAAGATTTCTTCATGACTTCAATGACGTTAACAGGGTTGGAAGCTGCAAAGAAGATCAGCCCAAAATTAGTTGTCAGCTTGTTCCCTATTGATGCTTCGTTTGTCCAAAGAAGATTTTTCAATGCTATTAATCCTGAATTGATAATTCTGGTAGAAACAGAATTCTGGCCCAATATGCTGCATATTGCAAAAAAACGAAAGATCCCGGTAGTTATGGTTAATGCACGGATTTCAGATGATTCATTTCCGAAATATAGAAATCTTCGTTTTTTCTGGAAATCTGTTTGGAAAGCAATTATAGCTGTAAATGCTCAATCGGAAAAAGATGCACGAAGATTCATTGGATTTAAATTCAATAATGTTGTAAATGCGCATAACCTTAAATTCTGTATTGAGCTTCCTGAATTCAATAAAACTACTTTAAGAAGTGAATTAGGCTATTCTGAGGATGATTTTGTCATAGTTTGGGGAAGTAGTCGTCCCGGAGAAGAAAAGCTCTTCAAGGAAGTTTTTGTCAGTCTTAAAGAGAAAATAAAGAACCTGAGAGTAGTCATTGTTCCACGCCATCTGCACCGAATTCCTCAAGTATACGAAATTTTTAAAGAATATGATTATAAGATCTACTCCAAATTAGAAGAACCTGGTGAAATATTATTTGTTGATGAAATGGGAATTCTAAACATGATCTATGCTCTTTCTGATGTTGCTATCGTTGGCGGCAGCTTCGTTAATTTTGGTGGGCATAATCCGCTTGAACCGGCTTTTTATGGAACTTCCACGATTATTGGCAAATACCATCATTCATGTCGTGATTCTGTAGATAGGCTTTTAGAAAACAATGGCATTATAGTTTCTGACAAAAAGAAATTGATTGATGACATTCTCAATTTATATAATAATAAGGAACTGCGTGAGCAACTTGGTTCTAATGCCAAAAAAACTTTAAGACTTAATTCCGATAGTTTAAAAATGAATCTTAAGATATTAGAGAAGTATATTAAGTAATTGTTGTTTGAATGTAAATCATGATTCCACTGCCACGATTGTAATTGTGGGCTGCATTTGAAATTAATGAAATAGCCCATGACTTTTGACCTGTGGAATCCTTTTTCATTCCACTGGGTTCAGTCGTGGGGATTGAAGAC
>JAQICU010000149.1 GCA_027858325.1 Candidatus Cloacimonadota bacterium | reverse complement strand
TTTGTAACTATTTATACTGACTTCATAGGTCGTCGAAAAGTATTTTATTATGAAAACAAACTCAAATTTGCTATTTCAAATCTAGATCATATGCTTGTGCCATTTATGTCTAAACCAATAAATTTTGATGAAGTAAGTTTGGCATCTTCTATCTACTTTGATTGGTCGCTATTGGGAAAGAGCTATTTGAAACAATTAAAAACAACTAACCCTGATCATTATGTAGAATATAATGGAAAAAGAACTAATCTAAATCACGTAAACTATAATTTACCATTAAATGATATGAACTCAGATGAAATCATAAACGATTATATAGTCTATTTAGATAATTTCCTAGAGGAAAGAGATAACGTACATTTTGATTTAACAGCTGGACTTGATACTCGAACAGTATTAGCTTTGCTGTTAAATTTCAAAGACAAGAAAATTATAGCCGAGACAATGGGAAAAGGTGGCATGGATTTTGAGACAGCAAGGTTTCTTGCCAATTCATTCCATTTAGATCACATAAATAGTGCAAATCAATTTTCTAATGCCGATGAATTTATAACGCATTCAACCTTTCTTTCCTTTTGTAATAATGGAGATACTACGTCCATAAGAGCCATAAATAAAATAAAAATAGGTACAAATCCGAAAGTATTGAAGGTGATAGGGATTTACGGTACAATCGCAGTCGGGAAAAACATAATCGGGGACATCCAATTCAATAAATACCAGGAAGCAATGTTTAAGAACAAAAAGAAAATTGGATTTCTTTCAAATGATGTTGTAGAAATGCTGAAAAAGCGGTTATATAATTATTTGGAATATCTCCGATCCAATTTTGATGATTTAACACAGGAGCTGTATTATATTCGTGAAAGATGTGGCAATTGGGGTAGTACTGTCTTCAATTCTACTTGGAATTTAGAATATATCACTCCATTCGAAGATATAAATGCTATGCAAAAAATGCTTTCTCTATCAAAGCATAAGCGACATAATACAACACTCCAGCATTATATTTTGCGTAAACAATCCAAGTTGCTTTATTTCTATCCAATAAATCAAAACCCATTTAATAATGGATATTCATTGTTTATCCCTGCAAAACAGAGATTGTTTCTCAGGAGATTATGGAATTTTGCTAAAAATAAAATAGAAAAGCAGAGAATGTCCACAATGCTGGATATTTCCAATCAAAGAAATAACCTATTTCAGGATTATTTCGGAAAGCAAGTAAAGCCTTCAATTACAAGATCAACTTCAATATCAAAACACTTTATCTCAGAACAGAGTATTGAGCAGATGATAATAGATTTCGAAAAACAAAAGATCGGGTTTAATTTAATTCCTCAATTATACTCATTGGAACTGTGGAAAGATTTAGTTGATAAAATGTCTGAGTTGAATAGGCAGGATTGATTTAATATTCGCTTTTCATTGCTTCAGATTTATTTGAGTATTCTTTACAATAGATCAGTTTCCAAGGTACCCCAGTTTTTGTTGATTTGCCACCACCAGAATTGTGACGTTCTAACCGTGACTGCAGATTTCCAGTATGATCAATATAAAATCGGTCTTTCGATTCAGAGTAGATTATATAAGTATAGAACATATTCAAATCCTATATAAAAACACCGACCAGATTTCTCCGTTCTGCTTTATTATGGTGGGAGAGACGGGACTTCCCGATAACATTCGGGACGACCTTCTGCGTGACAGGCAGACGTTCTAACCAACTGAACTACACCCTATATATTCCTGATTCACATTTAACCGTGAGCTCTTTTATGAACATTTGGTTTACAGGTTATCATGAAAAATATAAAATTAGCCCCAGTTATCTTTACGCTACCAAAAAACAAAATTATCTCAGGTTATAGAGAAATGATCCAGATGAAAAATAACTACAAGATCAATTTATACGGAAATGGTGAAGCATCAAAAAAAATTATTTCTGTATTGATGGAATAATGTAAACACAACTATAAAAATATCTTAGCTTAAAATAAAGTCCTGATATTTCAGGGCTTTTTTAGTATTCAGAAAAAAAATATTGACATTAAGACCCATAGTGTACCACTTGACCCATACAGTGAAACACAAGGAGGTGAAATGAGATTTGATGAAAGTACACCGATCTATCTGCAGATCAAATATGAGATAGAAAAAGCGATTATCTTCGGTTCCTTAGAAGAGGAAGAAGCAGTGCCTTCTATCCGTATAATGGCAAAACAATACAGATTAAATCCGCAGACCATATCCAATGCGATAAGCGAGCTTCTTAATGAAGGTATCCTATATAAGAAGAGAGGGATCGGGATGTTCGTAGAGAAAGGTGCGCAAAAAAAATTAAAAGTAAAAACCTATGATGAATTCATAGAAGCAGATCTACAGAACATGATAACAAAAAGTAGATCACTTGGCATTTCCAAAAAAGAGTTAATGAAATTGATAGAAGATTCATACGACAAAGGAGGGGAGAAGTGACACAAGAAAATGTGATACAAGTAAAGAACCTTACCAAATATTATGGAAAGTTCAAAGCGCTTGATAATGTTGAACTGGAAATCCCACCAGGAAGAATAATCGGATTGTTGGGTAAGAATGGAGCCGGGAAATCAACTTTAATGAGGTGTATTCTTGGTTTCCTGAAGCATAAAGGAGAAATTGAGATCCTGGGGAAAAAAATTACAAAACACCAGGAATCAATACATAAAAACATCGCTTTCATTCCTGATGTGAACAGCCTGGATGACAGATTAACTGTAAAGCAGACAATGGATTATGTTTCAGCAATAAACAGTTCATGGAATAATGAAAAAGCAATGGAATTACTTGCCAGCAGTGATCTCAATCCAAACCAAAAAGTTGCGAATCTTTCCAAAGGGATGAAGACAAAACTCTATCTTCTCATCACGCTTTCTCTGGATGTGAAGATCCTGCTTTTGGATGAACCTACACTTGGTTTGGATATAGTCTTCCGAAAAGAGTTTTTTAATACAATCCTCGGTGAATTCTATGATGAAACAAAAACCATCATTATTTCTACACACCAGGTTGAAGAAGTGGAACAGATTCTGCAGGATATAATTTTCATTGATGAAGGTAAGATCATACTTCAACAGAATATTGAAGAATTGAAAAATGAATATTCAATCTTCACAGTTCCTTCAGATCAAAAGGAAAAACTAGAACAGCATAATCCTAAAGTGATCAACAAAACTCTGGGACACGTTAGCGCAGTATTAAACAGTAAAATTGAGATACAAAGCGCTCAGATCAATCGTCCATCCCTTTCAGATCTCTTCATGGAAAAAGTAGGAGGTTCAAATGCATAAATTTAAAGCTCTTATCAGAAAGGATCTTCAGATTAGCAAGAAAACACTAATGATACCAATATGGATCACAGCCGGATTCTACCTGCTAATTCTCTTAATTTCTGCTTTTGCTTATTTCAGCGGAAAGCTGAGTATGGACTTGGGGAATATACAAGGGTCACCACCTTCTGAAACTATAAATTACATTGTCAATATGGCGATAATGGGATTACCGGGACTTATCAGTTTGATCTTCATTATTATTCTTACTCAAGGTGCCTTAAATGAGAACATAAGAAATAACAGCGAACTTTTTCACCGTTCTCAACCGGTTTCAATCTGGTATCAATCAGCTTCCAGATACATTGTAGGAATTGCTGGAAATTGGCTTGTGTTATTTGCTATTGCCATATTCAATTTCCTGCTTGTTGCAATAATTTTGGCTATAGTAGATAAATTTATGTTCACCACAGCTTTAGCTGGAATGGCACAGTCTATAGTCTCATTCATGAAAACAGGTTTAATTATCGGAAGTTTGACATTTTTCTGTTCAGCAGTGTTCAAAGATAAGGCTTTCTTGCAGGGTTTGGCAATTATAGTAGGAGTTCAATTCCTATTTATAATTCTCAATGCGCTCATGCAGTGGCATCTTCCACTTCCGCTGAGTTATCTGATTAAATTGATAAATACAGCTACTCCATCATCAATAAGTCCCGAAATTTTTAATGAGAATGTAAGTTATTACATTATGGAAATATGGAAGAAAATTCTAATTAATTGGAATACATTACTGCAAGTTGCAGTTAGTGGAGTTCTGTTTGTTGGAGCAACGTTGATATATAAAAGTAGAGAGATAAAATGATATGAATTTTGAAAACAGTGCCTTTGCGAGTTTTCTTTCTATGGCATCAAACGAAGCAATCTCTGCTGTTGAGAGAAGAGAAAGACATGATTGCCGCGTCACTTGCGTTCCTCGCAATGACAGAAAGAGTCTTTGCAGAATCAAGAGAGATAAAATAGTGAAAAATAAAATAATAAATAGCCACAGACTGACACAGAAAAGCACAGATAATAAAATTTTGAATTCGGTGTTTAGTCAGTGAAAGTCAGTGGCAAGGAGAAGAAATGATGAGATCAATTTTAGTTTTAATTATGGTGACAGCAGTGTTAACGCTATCTGCAGTTACACAGGATGTTCCTGTTAAGGAAAAGAACATTACATTGGAATTTGAGAATATTCACATCAAGGATATTGAATTCATAAGCGGGAACAAGATCGAGATAGAACACGCTAAAAATGCTGATGTAACAATTGTGAAAGAAAAGCAGAAGGTTATTATCAAGGCAGATAAGACTGCCAAAATCGATCTGTTTTTGCCATCAGAAAAGATTTATACTCTGATGGAAGATGGCGGAAAAATAGAATTTAATGAAAACAGGGTAACAATCATTGAGGGAGAAAATAAAGTTGTAGAATTTCGTGATGGCGGCTTATTTGTGACTGATAATGATGAGACTGTCGAGATCAGCGCTGATGGAATTATTGTGAATAGTGATGATGAACATGTGGAGATCAGTTCCCGCGGGATCATCGTAGAAGCACCTGATGAAAGCCAGCATATTACCGGATTCTGGGGTCAGCTTCTGGGTGGTGCGATCAACTTTATAACAAAATATTCTATAGGTTGGATCGGAAATAACCCGGGTTTCATTGTGAAACACATCATAAATGATGATGATTATGCTGGAGGAGTGAATATGAATTTTAATTTATCTGATGGAGATAAGATCACAAAAGAATTTCATGAAACCTTCAATCCAAAAAGAGGATGCAAACTTAATGTTCATAACAGGAATGGTAAGGTCGAGATAAAAAGTTGGAAAGAGGATTACATTGATATTTCAGCAATTCTGGAAACCAATAAATCTGAGGATGAATTTGAAAAAATTAAGATAGAAGTTCTTGATGAAGATGGATGTACAATCAAAACTAAAGAACTTAAGAAGAATCCCAAAGTAAGTGTAAATTATGAGATAAAAGTGCCGGAAGGTGTAAAAGTGAGCGAAATAAACTCATCTAATGGCAAGATCCTTATTATTGACTGCGAAGGCGACATGAACCTGAATACAAGCAATGGCAAGATCGAAGTATTTGATTCCAACGGAAAATTTATTGCAAAGAGTAGTAATGGAGGTATTGAGTTTGTTAATCTAAGCGGAATTGCAGAAGCCATCACTTCCAATGGAGCCATTCGAGTTGTGAGAACTCCCGAATTCAAAAAAGGGGTTACTTCCAACGGAAAGATAACCATCGAAATCGAAGAGAAAATGAAGAATGATATCTATCTATCAACATCTAACGGTTCTATTAATATCTCCATTGATCCGACTCTTGATCTGAATATTGACGCTTCCACATCTAATTCCCGCATTGATCTTAACGGGATTGAGGTTACATCTTCTAAATTCTCAAAAAATAGCCTGATCGGAAAGATAAATAAAGGTGGAACGAAGATCACAGCTTCTACCAGTAATGGCAATATAAAGTTCTATAAATTGGAGAAATGAGTTTTGCAAAATGAAGTGTTTTTTCTAACAATTATAGAAATATGTCTTTGCGAGTTTTCTTTCATCGGTGTCGCACGACCTGTCTCGGCGTAGCTTCAGCGTAGACGGAAGCAATCTCTACTATTGAAAGAAGAGAGAGAAATGATTGCCACGTCACTATCACTCCTTTCATCCTTCGTAGTACTACGGAGAATGGACGCAATGACGATGTCAAATTGAGCAGGATTTAAAAAATAGAAAAAGGAGATAGAAAAATGAAAAAAAGAATTGTATGTTTAGTAATGTTATTACTCGCATTCACCTTGAGTGCGCAAACGTCAATCGCCACAACGGATAACTTCATGGCTGCGAAAGTAAATCCCGCTGCAATGGGAGTTGGAAATAGTGGAGGGACAACCTTCCTGGGAACTTATGATGAAGATGGATTTTATGAAGATATTTATTCGATTTTCTTCACTTCAGATAATTTTGCTTATGTATTGGATCAATATGGCAGAAACTCTTCGCACAGGTTAGCAATATCCGCTCCGTTGGCAGATTTAGTTCCTAATCTGTATATTGGAACTTCCTGGGATTGGAACAACAAGCATTTTAAATCAGGAAAATTATCCGAATCTATTTTGTTCCGACCTGCAGATTTCTTATCTATCGGAACTGTAGTGAACGATGTGTTCAATGATGAAAAAAACTACGATTTCGGAATCGGGTTAAGACCTCTTTTCATGCTCGGAACTGCTGTAGATCGTTTAACAATAAGTGCCGATATGAATTATGATGGAGAAGAAACATCCAAACCTGTTGTTGGGCTGCAGACTGAAATACTAGACGGTATTAAACTTGGTGGTTCCTACAATATGGAAAATGAAACATTTGGTATTGATTTTGGAATTTCTTTCGGAAATTTTGGAATCGGCAGCACTGTAAACGCAGATACCGAAAACGAATTCTCCAGTGGGCAGTATTATTTAAGTGCATCAGACAAAGCGTTCCGTACTTTTATCGGGAAGAAAAAGAACTATTTTCTCGATTACAAATTGAAAGGTGAAATATTAGAAAAGAATCCCGTTCAGAAGTTTGGGCCTTTCAAGTTTGTGATGTCTAAAGGGAAAACATTATCGGAGATAATTGAAGAGATTGAAAAACTAAAAGAGGATGAGAATGTAAAAGGTCTTGTCTTTAAATCCGGAAATTTTACTGCCAGGTTTGCCCAACGTGCTGAACTGAAAGATGCGTTCTTAGACTTCAAATCAGCCGGAAAGAGTATTGTGTTCTATTACGAAGGAATAACCGGTGCCAACTATGCTTTTGCAGCTTCTATTGCCGATGAGATCTATCTCAATCCAATTGGCACGATAGATCTAAAAGGTATTTCAGTGAACATGCCATATTTCAAAGATCTGCTTGATACTTTGGGGGTGGATGTTGTGAACCTGAAAAGTCATGATTACAAAACAGCCGGAAATTCACTCACTGAAGATCACATGACCGATGCGGAACGCGAAACTTATGATGCTCTTCTGGATGATCTTTATGATGAGATCGTGATGATGATAGAAGAGGGAAGAGGTGATAAGCTGACAAAATCTGTTCAGCAGCTTATTGATGAAGGTCCTTATTGGAACGCCAATAAAGCACTTGAACTTGGACTTATTGACGGTGTGATCTACGAAGATCAACTTGAAAAAGAGATCAAAGATAATTATCAATCTGCTAAGATCGTGAAGAAATATCATAATAACTTAGCAACAACAGATTGGAGTAAACCAAAAGAAGATAAGGTTGCAATAATCTTTGCTATAGGCAGCATCCATTCTGGAGAAGGACTTCCCGGGAAAACAATTGGTTCGGTAACAACAGCCAAAGCAATTAAACAAGCACGAGAAAATAAATGTATTAAAGGAATTATTATACGTGTAGATAGCGGAGGTGGTTCTGCTCTGGCTAGTGATGTTATTGCCAGAGAAGTTGAACTTTGTAAAACAGGGAAGAATAAAAAACCCGTTATCGTTTCTATGGGTGGTGTAGCTGCCAGCGGTGGTTATTATATTGCCGCTTATGCTGATAAAATTATTGCGCAACCAAGCACAATAACCGGTTCAATTGGGGTTATTGGTATATTCCCTGTATTTGAAAGATTGTATGAGAAGATCCATGTCAACTGGGCTACTGTGAAGAGAGGTGAACATGCCGATCTCTACTCAACACACAGGCAGATCACTGCTGAAGAGAAGAAGATCGCTGAAGATGCAATTCAGCACTTCTACGATAGATTTATCTCTATTGTGGCTGAAGGACGTAACCTGCCAAAAGATGATGTTCATAAAATTGCACAAGGTAGAGTTTGGACGGGGAAGCAGGCATTTGAACGCGGACTGGTTGATGCTCTGGGTGGAATGGATCTGGCGGTTAAGGAAATGAAAAAACTGGCAGCTCTTGAACATGAAGTTAAGCTGGTGGAATATGAAGGTGAAGATGCTGATAAATCAATTACAATTGGAATGAAAGCTTCATCATTAATTCCTGAAGGATTGAAAACTGTTTGGGATTTTGGTTCAAAAATGAAAAAATTAGATGGTGAAAATTACTTAATGATCTTACCGGTAAAACCGGAGATCAAATAGCTCCTCCCTGAAAACAAAAGCCCTGACTCGCTTGCGAGCAGGGCTTTTTGATTTCAAGAGTGAACCGGATAGTCGATGTTGTGTAATGTTTTCAGGTCTATTATTTTTTTAACAGTTTATCTTTGATATTATTATCTCCTATCCATAAAACGCTTTGTGGGAAGGCAATTTCGATGTTGTTTTCTTGTAAAGTTGTTTTAATTATCCAGAGCATTTTCTGTTTTAATCCCCACCATTCTGAAACTGGAGCCCAGATTTTAACTGTAATATTCACTGAACTATCTCCCAGATTATCTACAAAAACAAGGGGAGAGGGGTTTTTCAAAGCAAAAGGTTCCTCCTCGATAATCTGATTGATTATATATATGGCTTTATCTGCATCATCTTCATATCTGATGCCAACCGTATATCCAAACCTGCGAACAACATTGCTGACATAATTTGTAATATTGGTTGTAAATATTTTTTCATTTGGCATTCTAATGTGAAATCCATCCCAGGTTCGAATTGTAGTTGATATGATTTTTATATCCTCGACAACTCCCACTGTACCATCAATCTCAACAGCATTGCCGATTTTCATTGGTCTTTCGATCATCAGGAAAACACCGGAAATTAGGTTTCCAATGATACTCTGACTGGCAAATCCAATAACAATTCCAGCAATTCCACCAGCAACTAATAATCCCGATAATTTTATGCCAAATATGGAAAGTGACCAGATCAGGGTAATGATAACAATTGCATAATAAATCAATTTAATTATGATTTCAAGATGGTCTTTATTGAGTTTGTTTTTTAGAGTTTTTCTTAAATAAAGAGACAGAATTTTCGCTATTATCAACCAAAAGAAAATCAATCCTAACATAAACATTAGTTTCATTAGCGTCACATTTCCAAAAAGAACTTTATTGAAGATCATATTCCCTCCTGCATAACAGATTTGGTTTGTGATACTGAAAGTTTTCTCGTAGTATAGATCTCTAATGCTTTTTTCATATTCTTTTCAGAGGGAGTAGCTAAAAACTCAATCTCAGCAGTTTCATCATCAATGACTTTCATCTCTGCTTTCATGGAAACATTTTTAACATCATAAAATATTTTCATCCCCACCGCTTTAAATAGCGCTTTTTGAATATTCACCCAGGATGAACTTTGATTTTTTATTACAAGTTCAATAAAACCTTCCTTCAAAGGATCCAATTCAGGTTTAGTCAATAATACATCACTTTTCCAGTATTTACAAATAATTCCATCTTCAGGATTACCATAAAGAGTAAATTTTTGTTTTGTTAAAGAAAACACATCAAATAACTCATACTCCCTTTTTTTTGATAAAAAAATACCGATCTCTACAGGAAAAGTGATGAATATTGTCTTTCTAATATGAGGTTGAATGGAGATATTTTTATTGAATTCGATCAGGAGTAAGGAGGTGAGTTCTTTTGGTGTATTTAATGGTTCAACAGGATTGACTAGAATTTTCGCATTTTCTGCTAACAATAATTTTTCAACTTTTTCACTGAGAGTGTCTCTAATATAACTAAATCCTATTTCATTTTTTTCTATTGAAATGGTTAAAGATTTGTTCTCAATTTTAATTGGGGTATTGTATACTCCATACATAAATCCTCCTCTTTTTATAAAATAAGTTTTAATAAAAGTGCAGATTAGTCGTTTATTCCTTTAATTAAAACTTTAATGTGCCATTTTCTTTCATAATCGAACTCTTAAAACTCT
>JAQICU010000129.1 GCA_027858325.1 Candidatus Cloacimonadota bacterium | reverse complement strand
AACTATTTATTAATTTTTGAATTTTTTCATCCAGACTAACTACAGATCTCTCTTCCATATTACCTCATTCCAGCATTGTATGAATTTTTTAAAGACTTAATTACCTTTTTGAGGATATTATTAATATATTCATCCGTCAAGGTTTTTGTAGCTGAACTGAACACAAGACTGAATGTAAGACTATGAAATCCATCTTTAATGTTTTTTCCAGCAAATTCATCGAATAGGACAACTTTAGAAATATTATTTTTACCAATTTTTTGTATTGTATCGATTATATCTGCAAACTTGTGCTCTTTTGAGATCACAATAGAAATATCTCTGAGGACAGGTGGATATTTTGGAATATTCTCAAAGATCTGGTCGTGAAAAAGATCCATTGTAATAATTGCATCGAGATCCACATCAAAAGCAAATAGTGGAATATCAATCTCATATTTAGCAGCAACTTTGGGATCTATTTTACCAAAACTGGCAATAATAGTTTCATCTGAAATTATTGAAGCTCCCATGCCAGGTTGATAGAAAGGCTCATCGGATGTCTGAAAATCGCCATTCTCAACTTTTAATTCAGCAATAATATCTTCCATTATTCCTTTAACATCATGGAAATCAATCTGTTGAGTGTTACTTTTCCAATAAGCAGGATCAAGCTCACCTGAAAGGATTCCTGATAGATGCAATTTCTCTGTTGCAAGTTTCTCATCCTTTCTTGTAAAAACCTTTTTCAATTCGAAAATTCTAATGTTTTTCTGACCGTGATGTATATTGTATAATGCTTTTTTCAGATGACCCGGCAACAACATAGAACGCATAATAGAAAAACTTTCTCCTAAAGGATTCTTAAGTTCTGCAAAGTTCCTGCGTAAATCTTCTTTTTTAATATTAAATTTATCTAGATTATTTGGATCACCAAAATTCCAGTTGATCACTTCTGAAAACCCATAATTAACAAGTGTATCTTCCAATTTTCTAAACGCATAGAAAACCGGTTTATTCATAATATTCTGAGGTTTCGTTAATGTCGGTACATTATTATAACCATTAATGCGGATAACTTCTTCGATCAGGTCAATTTCTCTTGTAAGGTCTTTTCTATAATATGGGATCTCAAATTCTAAATTATCTTCCGTTTCGGTTATGATATTCAATCCTAAAGCCGTAAGATATTCTACGATCTGTTTTGAAGATATTTCTATTGCCAGGATCTTTTTCACTCTGGACGGACGAATTGAAACTTTCTTTAATTCTTTCTTGGTTGGGAATGAATCCAGTTTTCCTTTTAAAAGTTCACCACCGGCAATTTCAAGTATCAATTCACAAGCCCTAACACTTGCCAGTTCAGCATTTTCATCTGTGATATCCCGTTCAAAACGGTAGGATGAATCAGTTGAAATTTTCATTCGACCTGCTGTTTTACGAATTGAAGAATACAAGAAATTAGCAGCTTCAATAACGATATCCTTAGTTTTTGGAGTAATATGAGAATTCTCTCCTCCTATAACCCCGGCAAGTGCAATTGCACGCTTTTTATCAGCAATAATAATATCATCTATTTTAAGCTTATAAGTTACCTCATCCAAAGCAGGAAATTCTTCGTTTTCCTTAGCTTTTCGGACAATTATTTTCTTTCCATTTATTAGAGAATAGTCAAATGCATGAAGTGGATGACCGAGTTCCATCATTACATAATTAGTTATATCAACTACGTTATTAATAGGTCGCAAACCAACTGAGATTATTTGTTTCTTAAGCCAATTCGGTGATTCTTTAATTTCAATATTTTTAATAATTCTTGCTGTATATCTTGTGCAAAGTTCCGGAACTTTATTTTCCAAAGAGAGATGATTTGATATTGGTTCATTGCTTTCATTTAATTTACTTTCGGGTAATGTAAGAGGAAGTTTAAGTAAGGCAGAGATATCTCTGGCAACACCGATAATTCCAAGCAGATCGGGGCGATTTGGAGTTATTTCAACATCGTAACAAGTATCATTAATTCCAAGATATGAGGCAAGATCTGTCCCAATTTGTGCATCTTTTGGAAGGATCATAATTCCATCATGATCATCAGAAATTCCAAGCTCATTTTCAGAGCATAGCATACCAAAAGAGACTTCACCACGAAGTTTAGCTTTCTTGATCTTGAAATCCTGGATTTGCGTTCCTATTCCGGCAAAAGCAACTTTGATATTATTTTTACAATTAGGAGCTCCGCAGATAACCTGTACAGTTTCAGTTCCAACATCTACCTGACAGACAGAAAGTTTTTCAGCATTCGGATGTTGCTCAAATTTAACAACTTGTGCTATTTTGATCTGCCTTAGTTCACTCCCAAGTTCTTCAACTGCTTCAACTTCGATCCCGGCAAAAGTCATTTTATTTTTTAATTCTTCCGGAGAGAGTTTTAAAACAACATATCTTTTTAACCAATTATAACTTATTTTCATTTTTTATGACCTAATAATTTATGCGAATTAGCTAAATTGTTTGAGAAAACGAATATCATTTTCAAAAAGCAATCTCATATCGGGAATTTTATATTTCAACATTGCAATACGATCCATTCCCAGACCAAATGCGTAACCGGTGTATTTCTCGGAATCAATTCCCAATTGTTCTAAAACATTCGGATCAACCATACCAGCTCCACCCATTTCTAACCAGCCGCTGCCTTTACAGAGATTGCAACCTTCTCCATAACACTTTACACAAATAATATCAATTTCTGCACTTGGCTCAGTAAAGGGGAAAAAATGAGGACGTATCCTGGATTCAATCTTATCTCCAAACATCTTCTTAACAAAAATATTCAGTATATCTCTAAGATCGGTAAAGGAAACTCCCTCGTCCACAAAAAGTGCTTCTACCTGATGGAACATTGGGGAATGCGATGCATCATTTTCATTTCTATAACAACTACCTGGTGAGATTATCTTAATTGGTACTTGGTGGTTCTCCATAGTCCTGATTTGAACTGTGGAAGTTTGAGTTCTCAGAAGAACATCGTCGTCTAAATAAAAAGTGTCGGAAAGTTCTCTTGCAGGATGATCCTGTGGAATATTTAAAGCATCAAAATTGTGATATTCATCTTCCACATCCGGCCCTTCCGCAACTTCAAAACCCATTGACATAAAAATATCTTCGATCTCTCGCCAAACTTTTGTAATCGGATGCAAACTTCCTTTAGCTCTTTTACGTCCCGGCATTGTAAAGTCAATAGATTCCGAT
>JAQICU010000380.1 GCA_027858325.1 Candidatus Cloacimonadota bacterium | reverse complement strand
GGGGACTCCTTCAATTAATATTAATCTGGATTTACGTGGGAAAGGATTTTCTGAAACTTTTGCTTTATCAAAATGGCATTTAGACTATTCAGAAATTGATTTGAATAGGAAAATTGATGAAAGAATTGAAAAAGTTTTGAATGATGATCTGAGTGGTTTTGATGAATTTGCGACTAATAAAATAAAATACAGAAAAGTTTTTGATAGCTTCATCAAAAACACTGCAGACTTGATTCGGGAAAAAGCTTACTAATGAACATTCTTTATATCTCATCGAAAATGCGCTGGGTTGTAGTCGTAAGCTGGATGCTCAGAACAGCAAAGGGTTTGGAAAATCGCGGACATTATGTCTGGATTATTTCTAATCCAAAATCAAAATTCAATACTGAAATGCCGAAGAATATTCGATTGATTCCCAAAGTTTTGGGCATGGATTATAATCCAATTTCTATCATTTTTTTAGTAAGGCTCATTAAAAAAAACAAGATCGATATTGTGGTTACAAATATTGAGAAGGAAATCAGCATCGGAGGAATTGCAGCTAAAATTTGTCATATTCCCAATATCAGACGGGTTGGACGTGAAGATGATTTTTTTGACCGCTGGAAAACCAGATTCAATCATCAGTCTTTCGTTACGCACAATATAGTTCCCTGCAATGATATTGCTCAGCAGATTTCAGAAAAATTTGACTGGCTACATCCACGAGATTTCACAACTATTTATAATGGCAGAAATCGTCAGGATTTCAGAAATGATGAGATAGTTGAACAAAGAAAAAAGATAGGTCTGGCAGAAAACGATAAAGTCATCGGTATCACCTGCCGGTTGTCAAAAGTGAAATATGTGCAGAACCTGATCGAAGCTTTCCGCAAAATTGCAGAGGTTCATCCGGAATGGAAACTGGTTATTACGGGGGAAGGTTCGGAAAAAGAAAATCTGGAAAAACTTGCTGCAGAATCAGGTTTTAGGAATAGGATCATTTTTACCGGTTTCAGCTCCGATCCAATTTTGAGAGCAGGAGCTTATGATATTGGTGTTCTCACTTCTCAGAAAGAAGGTTTTCCCAACACCATCGTAGAATATTTTGCATCCGGGATACCGGTAGTAGCCACAGATGTAGGTGGAGTGCGGGAGATTATCGAAAATGATCAAAACAGCTTTTTGGTAGAATTCGGCAACATTGAACAATTGGCTGCCAAATTTACTTTGCTGATGGCAGATGAAATTTTGAGGAATAATTTTGCCGTTCGAGCCAGACAAGATTTGCAGGAAAAATTTTCGGAAACACTGATGATAGATAAGCTGGAAAATTTATTTCTGGAACAGATCAAAGGCAAAAAATGTTAGAATATCTGAAGCTGATCTACTACTATTTACGGCCGCATACAATCATCATTCGCCGCATTTCGAATGCGATGGGAGACTGCCTGCTTTTATCGATCGTGCTGCAAGGATTAAGAAAGAAATTCCCCCATCATAAAATCATTATTGAATGCAAATGGCCGGAGCTTTTTGACAATAATCCCCTTGTTGATTGGGTTACGCGCAGGCATATCAACATGACGAAACGTCACATCAAACCCAAATACCGTATCTTGCCAAATACAAGAGATTCAGTCTACAAACAGATCAGCCAATATTCAAGCGAGAAGGAAATATTCTATCCGGAAATATATCTGACAAAAACGGAGATCGAGGCAGAAGCGCAAAAATTTCCCTTTCCTTACATTGCGATTTGCCCGGTTGGAAAAGCTAAATTCAGTGCCAATCGCAAAGAATGGGGGATAGAAAAATTCCAAAGAGTTGTTGATAACTTTCCAAATATCAAATTTATTCAAATTGGCAGTCAGAACAATCCTTTAATGGAAAACGTGATCGATGCAAGAGGACTGGCTATCAGAGAATCTGCTGCTGTCTTGAAAAATGCCGGTTTTTTTATCGGTTTGGAAGGTGGTTTGATGCATCTGGCTAAAGCTGTGAATATACGTTCAGTAATCATTTATGGTGGATTTATAAAACCTGAACTTTCCCAATATAAAGAAAACCTGAATATTGTAAATATTGTGGATTGTTCACCGTGTTTTTCTTCGGAAGAAAAGCATACAAATTGTCCAACAATGAAATGTATGAAAGCAATCTCTGTAAAGGATGTAACTCGGCAAATTGGAGAGAATTTTAAAGAGAAATTGAAAAAAATATTAGGAGAAAATAAATGAAAATTGAAATTTCACTTGGTGAAGTTGTCGATAAGGTGACGATCCTGGAGATCAAAACGGAAAAGATCAGTGATCCCGAAAAACTGAAGAATGTGGGAAAGGAA
>JAQICU010000376.1 GCA_027858325.1 Candidatus Cloacimonadota bacterium | reverse complement strand
TACATAATTTCATTCTTTTTTGTATTATTTCTTTACGTTTAAAGAAAAAGAAAAAATGTTACTTTAAATTTTTACTGGAGGAAGTATGAATATTGAAAAGGCTCAACTTTCCATAAAGCAATTGAAAGAGATCCAAATTCAAGCAAATGAAGCGCGTGGGTTTATAATTAAAATGACATCCTTAGCAAATTCAGGACATCCGGGTGGCTCAATGTCTTCCATTGATTTTTTGTTAACCTTGTACAATATGATCAACATAGATCCACAAAACCCGAAAATGGAAACACGAGATCGGGTTATTATCAGCCATGGTCATACATCTCCAGCAGCATATTCCACTCTTGCATCTTGTGGTTTTTTCAATATTGATGATGCCATTTCTCAATTCAGGTTGGCTGGCAGCATTTTTGAAGGTCATGTAGAACCCAATGTTCCGGGAATTGAATGGGCAAGCGGAAACTTGGGTCAGGGACTTTCGGCAGGTTGCGGCTTTGCTCTGGCAAGTAAACTACAAAACATTGATAATCATACTTTTGTACTTATGGGAGATGGTGAACAACAAAAAGGACAATTGGGTGAAGCTCGCCGATTCGCTGATAAATATCATTTGAATATTACCGCTTTTGTTGACTATAATCAATTACAGATCAGCGGAAATATTAATAAGGTTATGCCTCAACATATCCTGGATAATTATCTTTCAGATGGTTGGGATGCAATTGAGATCGATGGTCATGACCTGATTGAGATCAGAGATGCAATACTTGATGCTGTTCAAAATGAAAAACCAACTGTGATCATAGGACACACTATTATGGGAAAAGGTGTTTCATTTATGGAAAACAAGGAAAAATACCACGGGTCTCCCCTCTCGGAAGAACAACTTACTGAAGCATTGAAGGAACTTGATCTCGAAAATGATATTGAAAAATACAAAAAACTCAGAAGCGAATTTAACGCTTCCAATTCCACTCATAATAACAATTCTGTCAGTTTAGATTTTGATATAGATCTTGGCGAGCCAATTATATATAAAGAAAAAACAGATAACCGCTCTGCCTGGGGAAATGCAATTGCTGATATAGCTTCCAAAAATAAGAATGCACCTCTTGTAGTTTTCGATTGTGATCTGCAGGGAAGTGTGAAGACTAAAGAATTCGAAGATGTGTTACCTCAGAACTTCATCCAAGGCGGGATAATGGAGCATAACACTGCAGTTGTTGCCGCAGCAGTATCAAAAGAGAGATTACAGGTTTTCTTCCCTGATTTCGGCGTTTTTGGCGTTGATGAAACTTATAATCAGCATAGACTAAGCGATATTAATAACACTAATTTGAAAATTATTACTACACACGTAGGTTTAGACGTTGGTGAAGATGGTAAAACTCATCAATGTATTGATTATTTTGGAGTGATGAAAAATCTCTATAATTTCAAAACGATCATTCCCGCTGATCCAAATCAAACAGACAGAGTCATCCGCTACATTTCGGGAAAATACGGGAACTTCCTTATACCTATGGGACGTTCCAAACTGGAATTAATAAAAAAAGAAAACGGTGATATATTCTTTGGAAAAAATTACAAATTTGAATATGGTAAAGCAGACCTGCTGAGAGATGGAACAACGGCTGCACTTTTTGTGATGGGAACACTGACAGGAAGAGCTATGTTAATTGCAGATGAATTATCAGAATTGGGAATTTCACTGCAAGTCTGGAATATTTCCTGCCCGAATGAACTTGATGAAGAAGCCTTGAAACAAGCTGTAAAAACGGAAACAGTTTTCACCTATGAAGACCATAATGTAAATACCGGTATTGGAAATAGTATTGCTGATAAAATGATGCAAATGGGCTTACACTGTAAGTTTAGAAAGTTTGGTGTTGAAGATTATGCTCTTTCGGGCAATAGTGATGATGTATTTAAACACTGCAAATTAGATGTGGATTCGATTGTGAAGAGAATACGAGAAGTATTGGAGAATTAGGAGTCAGGGATTAGGGATTAGGAGTTCGAGGTTATTAATTTCTGATGAGCAATGTCGGATCTTCAACTTCCAATTTCCCATTTCTAATTTCATTTTTTGTAATCGTCACTCTGCCTGCCAA